>JAPULC010000157.1 GCA_027295305.1 Gammaproteobacteria bacterium | reverse complement strand
GCCGGCAAAGGTATCGCCACGAGCATCCTCCCACTGCCTGTCCAGTCTAACTCAGCCGCGGCGCGGCAGCGCGCGTGCTGATTTCATCGCGGAATATGCAGCTGCACGAGCGGGCCGAGCAATTAAACCGCTTTTGGCCGTGCTCGCCCATAGAAATCGCGGCTGATAGGACCTCGAAAAGCACTGGCGGAGCACCAGAAAGATCGGCACCGCGTTCTTCAGAACGAGGCAACATGGGCAATGAGCGCGAGGCGCTGATCCGGGTAAGAACGGCCGGCTGCCATCGAAAAATCGGCCTGACGACGGAACTGGGGGGACGGGTTTAGCCCCCAATGTGAGAACAGTGTATCAGCGGCGCCGTACTGGTCGGAGGAGGTTGTCCTATTTAGCCCGGGAACGGGAAGAGCAACGGCCAGCGCGCGAGGTCCGTCGGGTAGACGAGGCTGATGTGGCTGTCCTGCCACTGCACCAGGTAGGTGGTCTTGCCTCGCTGCATCCCGGATTCATCGACGCGGTAGTGGCCGAGAATGGAGCGGAACTTCATGCTCGATAGCTGCTGGCGAACGGCCTGCCCATTTGTCGAGCCGGCCAGGCGCACGGCCGCCTCCAGCACCTGACCAGCAGCGTAACCACCGGCTGCATCGTAGCTGGGGTAGGCGCCGAACTGGCGCCGGTAGCGGAATGCGAAATCGAACGACATCGGCAATCGGACGTCGCGCATCCACTGCACCGTGGAGATGACGCCGTTGGACCTGGCGTAGCCCAGCTCATCGCCGAACTCGCGTAACGCAGGTCCGCCACTGAGCGCCATGAGCTTGGGAGCGAGTCCCTCGGCACGCGCCGCACGCATGAACACGATGCCGTCCTCGAGGTAGCCGGCCACGATCACGACGTCGGGGTTGGTGGTCTTCATGTCACGCACGAGTTTCGTGACGTCCCTCACGCCGGCCGGATAACTTCCAGAGAACACGACCTTCAACCCGTGCTTGGATGCCTGCCGTTTGACGCCGGCGACCACGGCCGCGGGAAACTCGGTTTGCTGGTTGGCGACCGCCACCGTCGACAAACCCTTTTCTTCCGCGAGCGACAGCACAGGATCCATGTTGTGGTCCGCGGGCGCATACATGCCAAACAGATTCTTGAAGCCGCGATGCCACAATTCGGGCGCCGAGGCGACGCTGATCATCGGCACTCCCCGACGCTCGGCGACTTCGCTGGCGGCCATCGTGAGCGTCGAGGAATAGGGGCTCACGAGCAAGCGCACGCCGTCTTGCCTGATGAGCCTCTCGTAGATGGAGACAGCGCGATTTACGCGGGACTGATCGTCGTAGTGGACCAGCTCGACGTGGCGACCGAGCAGCGCCCCTCGAGAGTTGATGTCCTGCACCCAAAACTTCAAACCACTGAGCTGAGCCTGGCCGAATTCGGCGAGCGCGCCGGTCTCGGAGATCGACACACCGATTTTGATCGGCGGCGGCGCAGCAGCGCCGACCGCGAACGCAGTAGCGAGGAGAAGCGGGGCGATGAAGCAGCGGGCAAGGGTGCGAGGTAAGTTCTTCATGGCTACTTCTCGATCTCGAGTTCACGTTTGGTATTCATCAACAGTCGAACAAGCTCGTACTCGAATGGTGACCCGGTCTGGTAGTACTCGAACGCAATGCGTGAGCGGGTGTCGACGATCAGGAGGCCGTTGTAGACCAGTTGAGCCTTGAGGCTGTCGTCAATCCCCGTGGGTCCCGTGAATGCAAGGCTGATGATGACAGAATCGACGATCTGGCCGGTGCCATCCCTGAGGCTGGAAGGCCCGAGCAAGGGAATCACCAGATAGGGCCCCGGGCCCAATCCCCATACGCCGAGCGTCTGGCCGAAGTCCTCCACGTGGTACGGCATGCCGAATTTGCTGGCGACGTCCACCAGCCCGACGAGACCAAGCGTGAGGTTGACGCCCATGCGCCCGACTGTCTGCCCCGCGCGCACGGGTCGGCCCTGCATGATCTGGTTGGCAAACGTGCGAATGCCGAAGATCGTATCGAAGACATTGCTGATGCCTCGACGCAGAGGACGCGGGAAGATGAAGCGATAGGTACGGACCATCGGCATCAACACCCAACGGTCGGCACCCGCGTTGAACCGATACATCCGCCGGTTGAAACCTTCCCATGGGTCGTACACGGCATTGGCCTTCACGTTGACGTCGTCTGCGACCACGCGTTCATACTCGAACACGGCCTCGTTGGGTGGTGGGTCTTTGACCACCGGGCTGGTGCCGCACCCGGCGGCGAGCAGCAAGCACGCCGTGATTGAGACGCTCGACAGCAGATGGCGAATGGAGGTGGTCTTGATCATTTGAAGAACTCCACCATGTCTGCCGCGTGCTTGCGTGTTTCCATGTTGCCGAGATGGCCGCCGTGGGGGTAAATGGTCGCGCGATTGTCGAAAGTCTCGGCAAAGAAGTCGATCTCCCCCGGCTCGAGGATCACGTCGTCATGGTTGTGGAAGACACCGATGTGGCGCGCGCCGATGAGATAGCCTTGAATCGCCCAAAGACTTTGCTGGCGGGCGAACTCGGCGCGACTCACCCCGCCGGCATCGGCTTCGTTGAACGGCCAGAAATACTCGTGGAAGTAGTCGGTGAACCCGACCCGCATGGCCACCGGCATGTCGCGGCTCATCGTCGTGCTCTTGGTGAGCCGCACGTTGTCGGGCTTGATGAAGCCGAAGTCGGTCATCACATCGGAGGTGTATGCCATGCCCGCGGACGATAGGCGAAACGCAATGCCAATGAGTGCGGCGAGCTCTTCGTCGGAAGGTGCATTCTCCTTGAACGCGTCGAATATCAGTTCCGCGGAAAACTCTACGGTGCTCGACTTTTTATAGGCGGCACTCACCTGACGCATGACGGCGTCGAAGAACGGCCCGAAGTTGTCGATGCCGCCGGGGATGTTCTGCAGCATTCGATCAAGGCGAGAGATCGAGTTGTACACCGACAGCGGTGGGTTGATGAGCAAAACTTTAGAAAAGTTGAAGCGCCCTCGCTCGCTGTCGAGCTGAGCGACATAGGCCGCGTTGGTGGCACCCAGGCTGTACCCGGTGAGGTAGAACTCGGATACGTCCACGCGGCGGCCGAGGTCCGCCATGATCTTTTCCATCACCAGGTAGATGTCCTCGGCGTCCTGGCGCATGTGCCCGGGCACGCCCGTCCCCGATGCGGCGATCACGAACTTGGGATGCGTCGGCGAGGTGATGCCCACGACGTGGTACCCGGCTTGAAAGAACACTTTCTGCAGGAAGACGTTCTTCGGCGAGTTGTGATAGGCCCCCGTGCCCGCGATCGTAAAAATCAGCGGCGCGCGACCCTTTTGCCGCGCAAACGAGTACTCCAGCCGCGTGCCGTACCACAGCGCCTTGGGGATCTTGCGCCCCGCGTACACGCCGAGCTTGCGCGTGCGTAACGGAATTCGATCCGGGACGTCGGCGAGCAATGCCTTAGGCGTGCCGACGACGGTAGCGAGATAAGGGTCGCTAATGGGATATTCGGCGGCGTGAGCATCGCTGGCGATGGCCAATGCGATGACGATCACACTCAGCACTGAAGCCGCTTCTCTGGCGACATTCCTCATCGCAGGATCCCCCTGAGGCCGCACCCCGGAGCGGCCGAGTGCTCGATACTAGAGGCTACTGACGGATATGTCATGCGGCGCGTGGCAGGGGGGTTTCGACTCCCAGCGGCGGCCAGCGATGACCTGATCGAAGTCAAATCGATAATGCACCAGACCCGGGTTTGCGGACAGAGAAGAGCGGGGTGATCGTGACGCTCGTTGTATTGGGGGGGATCATCGAAATGTTAGGCTTGCGGAGAGGGTGGCCCACCGGCGACGGCTGCTCCCTCGCCGGCAGGTTAACGGCCAATAGGAGCATCGCATGGATGGGCAACGTGTGGCGGTTGTCACGGGCGGTGGCCGCGGGATCGGACTCGCCATCGTGCAGCGGCTGATAACGGACGGATATCGCATCGCCGCCCTGGACATCAACGAGCGGGCAATCGACGAGGCGCGGGCGGAAACCGACCAATTGGGCGATGTCCGTTTCTTCCCCGCGTCGGTGATCGATCGTGCCGCATTGGAGACTGTGGCCGCCGAACTCGTCGAGGGTTGGGGGAAGATCGACGTTCTGGTGAACAATGCCGGGGTGAACCGGCCAGGGACGATCCTGACCCAGTCCGACGAGCAGTGGGATGCAGTCATCGAGACGAACCTCAAAGGCGCGTTCGTCGCGAGCTCGGTCTTCGCCCCCCATCTGGTGGAGGGTGGTGGCGGCGCCATCGTGAACATCGGCTCGACCGCCGCGTCGGGTGTTGATGGTTCCCCCGCCTACGCGACCTCGAAGGCCGGCCTGATCGGATTGACGAGAACGATGGCAACGGAACTCGGGCCGATGCAAGTTCGGGTGAACCTCGTGGCGCCGGGGATCACCCTCACGGGCTGGGTCACCCGAAACATCGACGCCGGGCACATCGAGAAAATGAAAAAGTCGACGCCCCTCGAGCGTGCG
Organism: Gammaproteobacteria bacterium; assembly: GCA_027295305.1. Taxonomy (GTDB): domain Bacteria; phylum Pseudomonadota; class Gammaproteobacteria; order Pseudomonadales; family Azotimanducaceae; genus JAPULC01. Next base: position 6,984 of record JAPULC010000157.1, on the reverse strand, counting down.
GCACAACCCGAAGATATCGCCGCCGTCGTCGCGTTTCTGTGTTCGGACGATGCGCGCCACGTCACCGGTCAGGTGATCTCAGCGTCCGGGGGTTCCTGGATGCCGTAGGTTCTGCAGAGAAATCGTGCCTGGCACAATTTGTGGGCACAATTTGTGGAACGCGAGTTGGTGCCCGACATCAGGGCAGCGTGGCCATGGGGAGCACCGTGTACACGTACGTCAGCGCGGTCACGGCCACCGATGTGAGAATCACCACGTGGGAGGTTTGCCATATCGAAAAGACCTTCGCGTGCAAACGTGCGATGCGGAAGAGATGGGTGCGCTCTCGAGCACTTTCGCTGTGACCGAGTTGACGTCGCACCCGACGCGCGAGACGCACCAACTTCAACCAGCGACCAAAGCTCGATACAAGGTTGCGCGGCGTCAGGGTCGTGTGACGGTCGTACCGACGAGTTCGGCTGTAGACGTAACGCCCCGCGAGCGCACTGAATGCCATCAACACCATGGCGCATGACGCGACGATGCCTGTGGCTGAGCCAAGGCCGCTTTGCGATAGCACGCACGCCGGCCCGACGAATCCAATCACCATCTGCAGTCGAAACGACAGCCTCAAGCGCAGGTGGATCGATCGCGTGCGCACAATCCGAATGAGCGTGTGGATGAACATGAACGCTATCGTGACGGTGCCGACGATGGCGAGGACAGATCCCAGAACGTCACCTGCGCTGATCAACCGATGCTCCGATTGATTCCATCCCCAGACTAGAAAGACGATCAGGGCGCTCGAGAGCACGAGCGTAAAGGCCGCGGTCCCCCAGTTTTGGTTTAGGCGTACGGACGCGTGAGATTGCCGCCTGATTGCCTTCGCCGCCACCGCTTTTCTGTCGAGATCCTGTACTGCGATGTTCATTACGCTATCCCCCCGGTTCTGCTCTGTCATGTCATCTCAGGGGTCACAATCGAGATTCCGAGAGCGGCCCCAATATGCAGCGCGGCGAAGAACATTTTTTCTGCAGCCCAGGAGCACTACGTATCGAAACGGTCATTCACTAACGAGGATGTGTAGTGCTCTGTGCCATGCATTTTTCACTGATGGGAATTTTTTCCCAAACGCTTTAAACACATGAGACCACGCAAGCCGGCCAGAGACTGTGAGTTGCTGCGCCCCGCGGACGTGCATGTGCCACATTCCAGCGAGAGTGAACCGTCGGGAAACACTGTAATGATTGCTCAAACGGGAATGGGCCAGCTCTCAAGCAACTTGTCACAGATGCACTGTGACCGAGTCGACAATCGTATGGCGTGGCGACATCCGCACGATGTGACGCAAATCGATCCGGTGGAGGTGGCGCCCACTATTTCATTCCAAGTCGAATCCCGGAGCCCGAAAGTGCGAGCGGTCGAAAGCAATTCGTCCGTAACATTTTGATATCCATGGTGTTATCTCCGGCATAAGGATGCATAAGGAAAGCATCACGAACGCGTAAGGACCGAAAGTCCCCCGACGCATACCGTGGCGCTCGTCAACCAACCCAGGGAAGACGACGCCATCAACACGCTGCAACAACTCTGCCGGATCCGATGGACTTACTCGTGCAACGGCACGGCTTTGGGTGCCGGCTCGAGGACGCCCGTCACCAGCGACGACATGGTGCGTCTCTTCCAATCGCTGGCCGAGGGGTATGGGCCGAGGAAGGCTCTGTGTCACAAGGTCGAAGGCCGGGAGGAGGAGTGCTTCACGTATGGCGATCTTGCCGAGCGTTCGGCGACCTTCGCCAACCATCTGATCGAGCTTGGCATCGAAGCCGAAGATCGTATCGCCATTCTGTGCGAACCCCGCCTTCGATGGAGTGTGGCTCTCTTCTCGATCCTGACCGCACGTGCCATCGCCGTGCCTCTCGACACGCGCTTAACCCGCGAGGAGCTGCGTGCCATCGTGGCCGATGCGAAGCCGCGAATGTTGCTGGTCTCCTCGCAGACGGCCGCGCTCGGCAAGCAGCTTCAGCAAGCTTGCCCCGAGATCGAATATCTCTTCAGCCTCGAGTCGGCTGACCGGAACGATGGCCTGCGCTGCATCGATGAGCTTTCGACCGAGCGCGAACACCCTGGCCGCGTGAGCGACTTCGATGATCCCGCGATTCTCACGTACACCTCCGGTACCACGGGTCAGCCGAAGGGAGTGGTGACGACGCATGGCAATCTGCTGTTCCAGATCCACGCCTTCCGCAAGACGATGGGAAAACACGCCGACGATGCCCGCGTTGTTTCCATTCTCCCGCTCAATCATCTCTTTGAACTTTCGGTGGGTCTGCTGGGAGTGCTCGCTGGCGGCGGTCGCATCTGCTACGTGAACAGTCTGATGCCGCACGAGGTTCTCGCGGCGATGCGGGAGCAACAGGTCACGTGCATGGTGACGGTGCCGTTGTTTCTCAAACTTCTGCGTAACGCAATATTGCGCGAAGTCGAGAGAAAGCCACGCTGGCAGCGCCGAATGTTCAAAGCACTGCTGCGGGTTGCCGCAGTGCTCCCTCGACACATGCGACGTCGGCTGTTTCGCCAGGTGCACGATCAATTCGGCGCTCACCTGGACTACTTCATCTGCGGCGGGGCCCCCCTCGAGTCTGAAGTGCTGCAATTCTTCGAGGGAATCGGGATTGCCGTCTACCAAGGCTATGGGATGACCGAGGCAAGCCCCGTCATCTCCACCAACACCCCCGAGTTCAATCGACCCGGCTCTGTCGGTCGGGCTCTACCGGGTGTCGAGCTCAAGATAGTGAACGTCGAGCACGGGTGCGGCGAGATCCTGACTCGAGGCGCACACGTCATGCAGGGCTATTACCGCAACCGCGCGCTGACCCGCCAGGCAATCGACGAAGAAGGTTGGTTGCACACCGGTGATCTCGGGTTCCTGGATGCACAGAACTACCTGCACATACGCGGTCGCAAGAAGAACGTGATCGTGCTCGGCAGTGGAAAGAACGTTCAGCCGGAGGAGCTGGAGGAGATTATCTTCGATCATCCCGACATTCGTGAAGGTTGCGTGCTGGGTGCATCGTCGACTCAGGGCGTCGCAAAAGGTAGCGAAGAGGTCTGCGCGGTGGTGGTGCCGAGCGATGAATTGCTCTCGCGCTATTTCGATCGCAAACAGCAAGTGGCCCGGCATCTCCACGCAATCGTGCAACAGAATTCGCGGGTATTCGCACCGTGGAAGCGGCCATCGCGAGTGGTGGTCGACTGCACCGAGCTGCCAAAGACTTCTACACGAAAAGTCAGGCGCCAAGCGGTCCGCGCGTGGCTCGAGTCCCAGGGCTCACAATCATGAACTCGGCAGTCCTGGTCCTGCTCCTTATCAATTTCGGTCTCATCGGACTGTTGCCAGTTCTATTCTTCCGGCGCGACGGCACGTTCAACCTTCGTTGGTGTCTCACCGCACTGCCGTTCTGCGCCGCTGTAGCGATTGTCATCAGCGGCTGGCTGGGTGTCCTGTCGCCTCTGTTCGCTGGAGGTTCACCTCTCCTGGCAGCGCTGCAGGTGCTGGCAGTCCCACTGAGCGCGGCATCGATTGGACTGATGTGCATGACCATTGCCGTGCATCGGGTCCCCCTCGCGCTGTGGCACCAGGACAACGACGACCCGTCGGAAATCGTGACCTGGGGACCCTACGCCAGAGTGCGTCATCCCTTCTATAGCAGTTTTCTGTTGGCGTTCGGCGCTGTCATGTTGCTGTTCCCGCATTATCTAACGGCCCTTTTGCTCGGCGTCGCGTTCGTGTCGTTGAACACGACGGCGCTGAGAGAAGAGCATCGACTCGAGGCTTCGCAATTCGGCAGCACGTACGCGCAATACATGGCGCAAACCGGTCGTTTCGTACCTCGCGCCAGGAGTCTGTTCTCAACAAGCGGATGGCAGGATGACACACGATGAGTGACGTTTATCTCAATCACCTTGCGTATGCCTTGGGGGGCTGTTCACAGGACGTCGAGGCGGCCGGGGCCGCTGGACTCCTCCTATCTCCCGCAGCGGCCCTGCGAGATGCGGGATTCGACAAGCACCACTACTGCGCACCCGACGAGGATGCCTATGGCCTGGCTCGACAAGCACTCGCAGCGAGCAACATCGACCCCTCCATCGTGGACTGCATCGTCTACGCCACCTGCCTGCCGTTGAACGCGAATCTGTGTCCATTGAGCCGTTTCGAGGGGAGCGGTGACGTGAAGCATCTGATGGATTTTCCCGCCAGTCGCTTGCAGGCAGACCATGGAATGGAGAACGCGTTTGTCGTCGGACTCAACCAGCAAGCCTGCACGGGAATGCTCGGCAGCGTACGTCTGGCGCGGAACATGCTGGCAGGTGAACCGGACCTCGAGAACATTCTGTGCATAACAGCGGATCGATTCCCAGTCGGAGCGCTATACGAGCAGGCCTACAATCTGATTTCGGACGGTGGCGCGGCCTGCCTGGTGTCGCGTAGACCAGAAGGATTTCGGATTCTGGCCACCCACCATCTGACCAATGGAGCTCTCGCACAAGCGAGCGACGATCAGACCGTCGGCAGCTTCTTCACCTATGTCCATCGCGTGGTCAGCGAGACGCTGGCCAAAGCCGAGCTGGACATGGCGGATATCCGCTGGGTCGTACCCCAGAACACGAATCGAAAGGCGTGGCCGATACTGGCGAGCCTGCTCGGGGTTGCCGATGACCAGGCCTTCTTCGAGTCGATGCCCGAATGTGGACACGTCATCAGCGCCGACAACGTCATCAACCTCGCATTGCTCGAGTCGCGTGGAGCGCTGTCCACGGGGGATCGGGTTGTGACGTTCATGGCGGGTTTCGGCAGCAACTGGCAATGCCTATTACTGGAACGGATATGAATACGGACGAATTCAACGAGCATCTGGTCAAGCTGTCGAAGGCATCACTTGGAAACTTCATGGACCCCGGTGAAATAGAGTGGCCGGCCGAAGCAAACGTAGCTGCCTGGCACTTCACACCGGAGCTGATTTCGATTTACGGAACACCCGCGTGGAATGCGCTCGATGACGCCGCGCGCATGCGCCTGAGCCTGTTCGAAGCGGTAAATTTCTTCAGCCTGAACGTGCACGGAGAGAAATTTCTGGTCAGCGAGATCAGCCGTCACCTCTACACGGATGAGCATCCGGAACTTTCCCGCTACCTGCTCCACTTCGTCGAGGAAGAAACCAAGCACATGATGTACTTCAGCGGTTTCTGCAACCGTTACGCCGGCAAGGTTTACCGCGATCGCACGCTGCAGCTGGATCAAGGCCTTGAATCCGGCCTGGCGACCTTTCTGCTCTTTGCCCGCATCTACCTCTTCGAGGAAATCGTCGACGAGTACAACCGGATCATGGCGGCGGACGAACGACTGGAGCCCATCGTCCGCGAGATCAACCGCATGCATCACGTAGAGGAATCTCGCCATCTGGCATTCGGACGCAAACACCTCCGGTTTCTCATCGAGCGTGACGAAGATGAGTGGGATGCCTGGACCCGCGCACAGGTCCGCCAACATCTCAACGATTTTCTCGGTCTGACATGGAAGCAGTACTACAACCCCGACGTGTATGAGGATGCGGGGCTGACAGACGCGTTTGGAACATGGCACAGCGCCTACGACGACCCGTCGTGCCAAAAGCATCGAACGCGCATCAACCGCCAACGTCTGGGGCTGCTGCGCGAGCTCGAACTGCTGGAGGACCCCTCGTGAGCCCCGGGCAAGCCCGCCTTGCCGTTCGCGCATGCCTGCAAGTCGTGCGCCCCGAGTTCGAACTCGATCAAATCGCGGACGACACGCCGCTGTTGCAGGAACGCGTCATCACGTCCTTCCAGGTGCTCGACCTCATCGTGCATCTGGAGCACGTCAGCGGTCGCCCCGTCGTTCGTGAACAACTCACACCCGGTAGTTTTCGCGACATCGCCACCATCGCCCGGGTATTTCTCGTTGAGGTCGAATCATGAGATCGGTGACAGACAACCTACCGGGGCTGCATTGGCATCCCGATGGCTACGCCGCACTCGGCGGGCCACTGCTTCAACTGGCCACAGCGCTGGACGCAGTGTTCGTCAGCTGGGCAGCTGACCTGGGGGCACAGGAAGAACGTTTTCCCAGCTTCATTGCACTCGAAGACCTGAAACCTCTGGAATACCTGCGTTCCTTTCCGCAACTCGCAACGTTTGCACTTTCACTGAAACAGGAAGACGAAGTCCTGAGTGCGTTCGCGCAGCGACATGGCGCCGCGGAGGAGATCACGGTCGAGGCCGACTGGTCGGCGGCGCGTCAGGTCCTGACACCTGCGGCGTGTTACCACTTCTATCATCGACTCGCCGACCGGAGACTCGAGCGCGCGCTCTATCTCACCACGTGCTGCACCTGTCACCGGCGCGAAGAGCACTACGAGCCCCTGGCGCGGCAGTGGTGTTTTCAGATGCGCGAGCTCGTCTGCATCGGCGATGACGATGCGGTCGAATCGTTCATTGGATACTGTCGTGAGCGCATAGAGCACCTGGTCGACCAATTGGGGCTCGAGACCCGGTGGGAGATCGCGACCGACCCGTTCTTCGATCCGCGACACGACACCAAGGCGCTGGCCCAGTTACTCGAGCCGGTGAAATCAGAGCTCATATTCGGAGACGATCTAGCGATCGGGTCCACCAATCGCCATCGCAGCTTTTTCGGCGAGTGCTACGGCATACGCCACGGTGAAAGCCCGGCGGTTTCCGCCTGCGTGGCATTCGGCCTGGAACGCTGGCTGCTGGCCATCGTCAGCACGCATGGAGGGAACCCCGATAGCTGGCCCGCAATTGCGGAGTTAGTCGCGTGAAATCCATCCTCGTTACAGGCGCAGATGGTCACCTGGGGGGTGCGATCGCCCGGTGGCTGATCGAGAACACCGACCGGCAGTTGCTCCTCTGGGTTCGTGCGACCGACGAGAAAGCCCGGCGCCTGAAACGCCAGGCTCTGCACGA
>JAPULC010000156.1 GCA_027295305.1 Gammaproteobacteria bacterium | reverse complement strand
CGGCCGATACGAAGCCCTCGCAGCCCTGTGATGCTCAGCCCGACGAGATCGACGTCGCCATCGCGCTGGATCGTTTTCAGAATTTTACAAACATGCCCGTCGCCCGCATCGAGCATCGATGGGCGGGGCTGCGCTCATTCGTGGCGGACGGTCTGCCGGTGGTGGGATTCGATCCGCTGCAGTCCGGTTTTTTCTGGCTGGTGGGACAAGGCGGATTCGGCGTCCAGACATCCCCGGCGATGGGGCGCGTGGCGGCTTCACTCGTCCAGGGAGACGAGCTGCCGGACGACATTCGCGAGCGTGGCGTCAGTGCAGCGCAGATCTCCCCGGGACGTGAAGCGCTCCGCATAAATGGGGTCTGACGCCGTGAAAGGAAAGTGGCCATCCACCTATGAACACGACGCCTGACAATGCGCTGCGCCCGACCCGTCAAACGCAGGCTTCGCCCGCGGTGGCGGGCGGGTGGGCCTGGACGTTGGGCGTAGTTCAGCCATGAGCGGAGCGAGCCCAGAATTCATCGAATTTGTAAGGGAGCTAATGAGTCCACTTGGGACCTTGAGCGATGGAAGACTTTTCGGAGGTCATTCTTTCAAATCGAGAGGGACTCAATTTGCCATGATCATGGGAAATACATTGTACTTTTGCGTCAACGACCATACTCGCAAGGATTATGAGGCTAAAGGTATGGAGTCGTTTTCCTACACGACAAAGAAGCGTCGGGTATTTGTAAGGAAATACTACGCAGTACCTGAGGACATAATTGAAGAACAAGACGAGCTTGTGAAATGGGGGACGCTAGCCATTGATGCCGCAACAAACGCCTAACATGACGTTTAAGCCGTTCCTTTCAGTCACTGGGCCGCTTTCAGCGGCCGCTTAACTTGGCGTTAGGTGCCTTTGTGCGCGACTCCAGCGATCTGACCCGACGCTCGAGATCGAACACGTGCGGATCGTCTGCGTCGAGTTCGCGCAGTGCCTGCGCGAGCTCCAGCAGATAGTCGAGATTACGCCCGCTCGGTCCCACCGAGCGATGAATGTGTGCCGCCATCTCGTCCCGCGGTGCCGCACCGAGAAACGCGTGGTTGTCGCGCGGTGCGATGTACACGACGCCAAGGGTATCGGTGTCGGCGAACTCCAACCTCACGTCGTGTCGCACGTAGCCGTTCTTCTCGCGTTCGTCGAGGTGCGTGAAAACGTCCTCTTCGATCAGATAGCCGACGCCGTCGCATACCTCGTCCACGACAGGCACCAAGGTGACGACTCGCCCGGGCGCATTGGGCACGCCACGGTGGTCGTGGGAGCCCTGCCAGAAACGGCGTGTCCAGCCCCGGATCCGTGCTGGGGTGCGCTCGCGGAAGGGGAAGTCGGGACGCCAGATGAGCGAGCCGTATCCGAATACCCAGTGCCCCATCTATGTACCGGAGGTCAGTCCGATAACCCCTTCGAGACGTCGAAGGCTTTGGATGCATCCGCCTGCAGCTCCGTACTCAGAAGGTAGTCCACCGCGGTCATGGCAAGGGCCTTTGCCCCGTCGAGTGCTGCCCGATCGCCCATCTCCGACCCCGCCCATTTGGCGAATTCGGGATTGTGGATCACGACATTGCGCGGTGCCGCGGCAAGCATCGGATGGATCGAAGGCACGCGATGGCTCACGTTGCCCATGTCGGTGCTTCCAGCGGCGCCCGGCCCGAGGCGCTCCATCGGGTAAAACTCTCGCCCCAGGGACTCGGCGTTGCGCTGAAAGTGTTCCGCGAGCGGCCAGTTCGTGTTGAGATCCAGGTAGTCGACGTTGCTCCAGTGGATCTCCAGGCGCGCGCCGCTCGCCTTGGCCCCTGCATCGAAGCACGCCTGAACGCGCGGCTTCAGCTGCTCCAGCTGCTCGGCATTTGCGGCGCGCACGTAGAAGTCTCCGGACGCGATCGCGGGCACGATGTTGGGGGCCAGACCGCCATCAGTGACGATGCCGTGAATACGTTCGCTCGGTCTGATGTGCTGGCGCAGATTGGAGATCGCCTGATACGCGAGGAGTAAGCCGTCCAGCGCATTGACCCCCTTGTGTGGCATGGCGGATGCATGGGCCGCGACGCCGTGATAGGTGACCGTGACCTCCGCCACGCAGATACACGGCATGGTGGTGAGATTGACGCCTGAAGGATGGATCATCGTCGCGGCGTCCACCTCGTCGAAAGCGCCCTCCCGAGCCATCAATTCCTTGCCGCCGCCGCGTTCTTCGGCCGGGGTTCCCAGCAGTCGCACCGTGCCTGGAAGCTGGCGCCGCACGTCGTGCAATGCCAGCGTCGCGCCCAACGCAGCCGTGGCGATGAGGTTGTGTCCGCATGCGTGGCCGATGCCGGGCAGCGCGTCGTACTCCGCGAGGATGGCGACGCGTGGTCCGACGCCATCGCCGCCGATAAACTCCGACTCGAACGCCGTCGCAAGCCCATAGCTGCCTCGTTGCACGGCCAATCCTTGGGCTTCCATTGTCTGCGTGAGCGTCTTCGCGGCTTCGTGCTCGGCAAACGCGAGCTCAGGATGGGCGTGAATGTGATGCGAGACCTTGATGAGGTCTGCTGCCAGGTTGTCCACCCGGCGGCTGATGCCGCTTTTCAGCTCTTCTTTGAGTTCTTGGTTCATGGATCGACCCCGTTTCAACGATTCGCAACATAGCGGTCGGATGCTGTGAGCACAATCCCCGACCGGTCGGGCCGCGCCGGTCGAGCGGGCGGCGGTGGCTGTGTAGACTTGGACGTCTTCGCCGAAGCTGAGCCGAGGCCCCGAGATGCCGGACATCATCGAGCGCTTGACCGATCTCCTGGGTGAGGACGCCGTGCTCACCGGCGAGCGAGTGCGTGAGCGCTCGGCAGGGATCTGGCGCGGAGATTCGATCGCTGCGAGAGCCATCGTGCGGCCACGCACCACCGAGGAAGTGTCGAAGGTGCTCGCGCTCTGCAACGAGGTGCGTCAGCCCGTGGTTGCGCACGGCGGCTTGACCGGGCTGGTCGAGAGCGCGATCACCACCCCTGACGAGATCGTGCTGTCCCTCGAGAGGCTCAATCGCATCGAGGAAATCGATCCCGTGGGGCGCACGATGACGGTTCAGGCGGGGGTGCTCCTGCAGGTGCTGCAGGAGGCCGTCGAAGAGCACGGGCTGATCTTTCCGCTCGATCTTGGCGCTCGAGGTTCGTGCACCATCGGTGGAAACATCGCCACCAATGCCGGAGGCAATCGCGTGATTCGCTACGGCATGACTCGTGACATGGTGCTCGGAGTCGAAGCGGTGCTCGCCGACGGTACGGTGATGTCCTCGATGAACCGGATGATCAAGAACAATGCGGGTTACGATCTCAAGCAACTGTTGATCGGCACGGAGGGAACATTGGGTGTTGTCACGCGGGCAGTGCTGCGTCTGCGGGAGAAGCCGGTCAGTCAGGAGACGGCGTTCGTGGCTCTGGATTCGTTCGACGATGTCACGCGGTTTCTGAAAATCATGGATGCGGAGCTGGGGGGAATGCTGTCCGCGTTCGAGGTGATGTGGAACGACTTTTATCGTCTCGTGACCACACCGCCGGCGAATCAGAAGCCGCCCCTCGAGCAGAGCTATCCGTACTATGTGCTGGTTGAAGCAATGGGCGGTGACCAGGCGCACGACCGCGCGCGCCTCGAGGAAGCGCTCGCGCGTTGCCACGAGGAAGGATTGGTGAAGGACGCGGTGGTGGCCGATTCGGAGGCGAGGCGTCGAGCGATCTGGGCAATGCGTGACGACGTAGAGCAGGTCTTTCAGTTCGCGCCGATCTACATTTTCGACGTCAGCATCAAAATCGTCAGCATGGAAACCTACGTCGGGGAAGTTCACCGTCGCCTTGGCGCTGCATTCGATGAATACCGTTGCTTCACCTTTGGCCACATCGGCGACGGGAATCTCCACTTTGCCGTGTCGGCGGGCGGAGAGGAGGGCGAGCACTTGGAAGGGGTCCAACGCTGCGTCTATGAACCGCTCGCTTCGGAGGGAGGCTCGATCTCTGCGGAGCATGGAATCGGTTTGGAGAAAAAACGTTGGTTGCCGCTGTGTCGCACCCATGTCGAGATCGAGCTCATGAGGAAGATCAAGCGGGCCCTCGATCCCAATGGCATTCTCAATCCCGGCAAGATCTTCGATCAGGAAGTTGCATGACGGACGTTCACTACTATTCACTCGCCGACGTTTGCCGCCGCATGAAGAGCGGTGAGCTTTCGTCAGCGCATGTGACGCAGAGCCTGCTCACGCGTATTGCAGTGGTGGACGCCGAGCTCGGGAGCTTCGTCAGGGTGCTCGCGGATGAGGCGATGGAAAGCGCGCGCGCGTTGGATGCGAAGCGAGATGCGGGAGAGCCGTTGGGGATGCTCCACGGGGTGCCCGTGGCGGTGAAAGATCTGCTCATGACCAAGGGAATACCCACGGGCTGTGGAACCAAAGTGCTCGAGAACTGGGTTCCCGACGAGGACGCCGAGGTCGTGACGCGTTTGAAGCAGGCCGGTGCCGTGATCATCGGCAAGGTGAAGCTCACCGAAGGTGCGTTTTCCGCTCATCATCCCGAGATCCCGGCCCCGCTGAATCCATGGGGCGAGGACCGCTGGACCGGAGTTTCATCGAGTGGCTCGGGTGTATCGGTAGCGGCCGGACTCGCATACGGTGCCCTGGGTACGGATACGGGGGGGAGCATTCGTTTCCCTTCGGCGGCATGCGGTGTCGTCGGCATTAAGGCGACCTACGGCCGCGTGAGTCGTCACGGCGCATTTCCGCTGGCGGAGTCCCTCGACCACATCGGGCCGATGACGCGGTGCGTGGAGGATGCCGCGCGCATGCTTCAGGTGTTGGCGGGACACGATCCGAAGGATCCCACGTCATTGCGCGCACCCGTACCGAACTACGCGGACGCGTTGCAGGCGGATCTCGCGGGTATGACCGTTGGGATCGACAGAGCGTACGCCACCGAGGGGGTGGCGGACGAGGTGGCGCAGTCAATCGAGCGGGCATTGAAGATCCTGGAAGACGCCGGCGCGCGCGTCGAGGACGTCACACTTCCTGACGTAGAGGCATTGGTGGCCGGATGGATGCTGGTCACGGGTGCGGAGGCTGCTGTGGCACACGCGGAGCATTTCCCTTCTCAGAAGGATCTCTATGGTCCCGAGCTCTCCCGCCTGCTGGAGCTTGGCGGTCAGGCTAGCGCGACCAACTATGCAGCGGTGCAGCGTGCGAAGGAGAAATTTGCCGCGAGTCTCGTTGATCTGTTTGCGCACATCGACGTGCTCATTGCGCCTGCGCTTCCCGTTCCCGTTCCCTCACTTCAGTACCTGGCCGATGCGCGCAGCAGAGAGGGGACGGCGAATTTCATGAATTTCACGGCGCCCTGGGACTTCTCGGGCAGCCCCACGATTACGATTCCCGCGGCGATCGGAGCGGAGGGAGTTCCCATAGCGTTTCAGTTGATCGGCGGCCAGCTCGAAGAGGCGAAGATCATTCGCGC
>JAPULC010000155.1 GCA_027295305.1 Gammaproteobacteria bacterium | reverse complement strand
CGCGGCGCTGACAAGAAACAGTTTCTCCTCGACGCAGGCGCCGATCACGTGATAGTCACCAACGAAGATGATCTGGCTAAAACGGTCATGGCCGTCACTCTCGAGCAAGGGGCCAATTTCATTTTCGATCCTGTTGGTGGGCCCCTGCTGGAGACGCTCGGCGATGCCGCTGCTCCCGGAGGGATTATTGTCGAGTACGGTGCGCTATCCCCAGCTCCGACAATCTTCCCTCTGTTCTCATCACTCAAGAAGGGCCTAACAGTGCGAGGCTACACCCTGTTTGAAATTGTAAGTGATGCCGAGCGGCTTGCGCGCGGCAAGCAGTATGTCTACGAAGGCCTCGATTCCGGCGCGCTCAAACCAATCATCGATCGCACTTTTACGCTGGACGCAATTGTAGACGCTCACAGGTACATGGAATCCAACAAGCAGAAGGGCAAGATCGTAGTGACGGTCTGATGGCAGTAACTCTCAACGCGGAGAAAAACAATGACGGGTCTTGCAACACACACAAAAGCGGCCCCGAGTTCGGCATAAGTGAACAAGATATCGGTGGCCCAGGGTGACTCAGTTGGTGCGATGCACGATCGACTGAAAGCCCTGGGCCTCGGTAGTTCGCGGCATTAGAGCCGCGTCTCGGCTGATGTCGCTGATAGCGACACGTCCGCGAGGTGTCGCTCTAGAGATCGTGGCCCCCGACGGATGGATCCTAACGGATACCTCGTAACTCTTAGCTACACCCGCCGAGCTGCGACTCTCATGTCGCGATTAGTTTACCGTAGTGCAGGTCCAACCACTGGGCCGCTTTCCGCCGTCTCCCTTGCGCAGAGAGGTCAGTACTCACATAATCGCGATTAGCATTCCCGGTTATCTACTGCCGGCGTCTCCCAGTCCCGCCGTCTGGCAGACGCCCCCTATGGGAGCCTGCCGTGCGCAACATGCTCTTCGCCTCTAAACCACGTCGAGGTCGCTGGTGGCGGCGACTCGGTGTTCTCATCGTGGGTGCGCTCGTAGCATACGGGTTGTTGCTCATCCCAGGCCCTGAGCCACCGGTGCTCGAAGGGGCGAACCGGGAGCCGTTCGTTTGGAATCAAGATGAGCTCTGGTCCACGCTCGAGCGGGAATTTCGCGCCGCAGAGTCAGCAGGCTGTGTCGCGGTCTCACCGGCGGTAGACTCGTCATTTGCGGGCCTGCATGAAGCGATTCGCGTGCTCGATACCGACAAGCTTTCCCCCGAGGACGATCGGTTTGACGAGGTGGAGAATCGCTTGTTCGCCCTCGGGCCCTTGATCGGCGCTTGCCTCGATCGTCTGCCGGAGTACGTCCAGGCTTACAATCAGGTGCGTTTTCATCTCAAGAACCAGTCGCACGCATGGGACATGAATGCGCTTGCGACGCGGCAACGGATGTATCGCCTCATCTACGGGGGGCGTGCGGCGGTTGAGGAGCTTCTTCTCCAGGCCGATCCCACTCATGTGCCGGCGGTCGTGACCGCCCACCCCGAGCCCTCGGCGACACCGTCGACCGAGCTCTTCGGTGTCCGGGTGCACAGTGGAGATCTCCTCCTGTCACGCGGCAACTCGTCGTTCTCGGCGCTGATCGCGCGTGGGCACGACTATCCCGGCAACTTCTCCCACGTGGCCCTCCTACACGTCGACGAAGACACACGCGAGGCGACGGTGATCGAGGCGGATGTCGTAGGAGGCGTGAAGGTCCGTCCTGCTGAGGAGTTCCTTCGTCACGACAAGCTTCGCGTCCTGGTGCTTCGACTGCGTGCCGACCTACCGCTGCTCCTCGAGGATCCGCTGCTCCCGCTTCGGGCGTCCACGGCAGCCCTCCACGACGCACAGACGCGGCGGATTCCGTACGACCTCGAGATGAACTACCGAGATCACTCCCGAATGTTTTGCTCGGAGGTCGTGCTGGCCGCGTACGAGCCCTATGGGGTCACCCTCTGGACGGGGATGTCATTCATCTCGGGGCCCGGCGTCGTCCGATGGCTGAGCGCGGCTGGTGTCCGGAACTTCGAGACCCAAGAGCCTTCCGACCTCGAATACGATCCGCAGCTGCGTGTGGTTGCCGAATGGCGCGATCGCGAGAATCTATTCAACGATCACGTCGATAACGCGATCATTGAAGTGCTCATCGAGAGCGCCGATGCGGGTGAACGCATCACTTATCATTGGGCCATGTTGCCCGTCATGCGGATCGTCAAGGCCATCAGTCGAGTCTTCAACCTCTTTGGCGCAGAGGGTCCGGTGCCGGACGCCGTTTCGGTGCACGGTGCCCTGTTGATACGCGAGTTCGACCTCCGACATGCGAGCATCAAGGCGACGCTCCTGGAACGGGCCACAGCATTTCGCGATCGGGAAGGCTATACGCCGCCCTATTGGGAACTCCTCGAGCTAGTGCGCGACGTGCGACGGATGGAGTAGCGTGAACAAGCCCGGTTGGTGCACCGGTGACCCAGATCGGAGACTGACATGATCAATCGCCGCGATTTCCTTCACACGATGGGCGTGCTCGCCTTGGCACCGAGCGCCTGTGCTCGTGACGAACAGGAATCCACCGATGCACTCGTCAATGACATTCACTCGCAGCTCAATCCCACGCGCGTCGCGGATATCGTCACGCCCGAGTCCGTGCAGTCTGTTCGTGACGCGCTGCAACGAGCCGCGCGCGAAGGGCGCGCGGTATCCATCGCTGGCGGACGCCACGCCATGGGTGCACAGCAGTTCGGTACCAACACGATCCACCTCGATACGCGAGGGCTCAATCGCGTCCTGAATTTCGATCAGGAGAATGGCACGATCGAGGTCGAGGCGGGGATTCAGTGGCCCGAGCTCGTGGAGGCGTACTTGGATGCGCAAGAGGGTCAGGAAAGGCAGTGGGGCATCGCGCAGAAGCAAACCGGGGCCGATCGGTTGTGCATCGGTGGGTCGCTCGCCGCGAATGCCCACGGCCGCGTCCTGACCCGCAAGCCCATGGTGGCGGACGTAGAGTCCTTCACACTGGTCGACGCCGACGGCGAAGTGCGGCACTGTAGTCGTGAGGAGAATGCGGAGCTGTTCGCCCTCGCGATTGGGGGGTATGGGCTGTTCGGGGTCATCGCCACTGTCACGCTGCGGCTCGTTCCGCGTCAGAAGGTCGAACGGGTCGTGGAGGTCATCACCGCCGAAGATCTCATAATGTCCATCGATCAGCGGGTGGCCGACGGGTTCCTCTATGGCGACTTTCAGTTTGCCATCGACCCCCACACCGATGATTTCCTGCATCGCGGGGTGTTTTCCTGCTACCGGCCGATCGATCCGTCGACTCCGATCGACGCCAACCCGCGCGTGCTGTCCGAGGACGACTGGCGCAGTCTCTTAACAAGTGCACACACGAACAAGACTGAGTCATTCGAGCGCTACGTCGAACACTACCTGAGCACGTCTGGGCAGGTGTATTGGTCGGATACCAATCAGATGAGTACCTATCTCGATCACTACCACGGACCG
>JAPULC010000154.1 GCA_027295305.1 Gammaproteobacteria bacterium | reverse complement strand
TCCGCGGAACGTGGACGCCCATGAAGGACGGGCGGGTGCGACAGTTTTTCGAGCACTCGGAGGATGGAGGCGAAAGCTCCGTGGTTCGAGGGACTTTATGTGAAGCGTGAAGGCGTCGCGGCGTCGCGTCCGTAGTCCGCGAGTCAATCCAAATCAACATCCTCCCCAAAGAAGGAGGTTCCAGGCTCGACAATACCGTGGCGGACAGGGTCTTTTTCCACGTTCGGTGGGTGAGGGGCGTCGCATGGGTGACCTTGCAGAATTTCGCGATGGGGCACGTGAGTGGCTGGAAGAGAACTGTCCCGAGCGCCTGCGTGGCCCGGGACAGGTGCTCGCGGGCGGGCGCAAGGAGAATATCGAGAATCAGGACTCGCTGATCTGGCTCGAGCGCTGCGCCGAGAGAGGGTACACGGTGCCTATGTGGCCCACGTCATACGGCGGTGCGGGCCTGAGCTTGGCTGAGTTCCTGGTATTGCTCGAGGAGATGCGGCGCATCGGTGCACGTACCCCGCTCGCCGGTATGGGCACGTCGATGATCGGCCCCACGCTTCTCGAGTTTGGCACCGAGGACCAGAAGCAGCGCCATCTTCCGAGAATCGCGAGCGGTGAGATCCGTTGGTGTCAGGGCTACAGCGAACCAGGAGCGGGTTCTGATCTCGCGAGTTTGCAGACCCGGGCCGAGGACAAGGGCGATCACTTCGTAGTCAACGGCGGCAAGATATGGACATCGCTCGCGCACTTTGCCGATTGGATGTTCTGTCTCGTTCGCACCGATCCGAAGGCCCCGAAGCACGAGGGCATCAGCTTCGTGCTGTTTCCCATGGAACAGCCGGGGATCAGCGTGAATCCGCTGCCGCTCATCAGCGGCGTCTCGCATTTCTGCCAGTGCTTCTTCGACGACGTGATTGCCCAGAAGGACGATCTCGTGGGAGAGATCAACAAGGGTTGGACCGTGGGCAAGCGTCTTCTTCAGCACGAGCGATCGAACATTACGACGCTCGCCGGTGCCGGGGCCGGGCTCACCCCCGCCGAGCGCACGTTGAAGGAGCTTGCACACGATTACGTAGGCACCGAGGGCGGCAAGGTCGCCGATGCCGATCTGCGAAGCCGCATGGTGCGCCACCAGATCACTTCCCGCGCCTTCGGTCTGACACAGCGCCGGACGGTGGAAGAGTCCGAATCAGGCAATACGCCTGGATTCAGCACCTCGATCTTCAAGCTCTACGGGGCCAATCTGCGCAAGGAGACACAAGAGCTCAAGCTTCGCATCATGGGCCATCGGGCGCTGGCCTGGGCAGAGGATGGCGGCTTCAGCAGCGAGGAACTCGAGGCTACTCGCACCTGGTTGTTCTCCAAGGCGAGTAGCATCGCCGGGGGTAGCAACGAGGTGCAGATGAACATCATCGCCAAGCGCGTGCTTGGCTTGCCCGACTGAGGTGACCATGGCGGAAGCGGTGGCGCTGCACGACTTGAGATCGGAAATCAGGGGCTGGCTCGAAGAGAACTGCCCCGAGACGATGCGCCGGCCCGGTCAGATCCTGAGCGGCGGTGAGAAGGAGCCCATCGAGAATCCGGACTCGCGCGTCTGGCTCGAGCGCTGTGCCGAGCGCGGCTACACGGTGGCGAACTGGCCCCGCGAATACGGCGGCGCCGGATTTTCCATGGACGAGTTCCTGGTGCTCATGCAGGAGATGCGGCGCATCAATGCGCGCATACCTCTCGGTGGGATGGGTGTGTCGATGATTGGCCCCACGCTTCTCGAATACGGCACCGAGGAGCAGAAGCGCACGCATCTGACCCGGATTGCCAACGGAGAGGTCCGCTGGTGTCAGGGCTACAGCGAGCCCGGCTCGGGCTCGGATCTGGCGAGCCTGCAGACCCGGGCGGTGGACGAAGGCGATCACTTCGTCGTCAATGGCTCCAAGATATGGACGACGCTCGCCCACTATGGCGACTGGATGTTCTGTCTCGTGCGCACCGACCCGCAGGCGCCGAAGCATGAAGGCATCAGCTTCGTATTGTTTCCGATGGATCAAGTTGGCGTGACGGTCGAGCCAATCAAGCTTCTCAGCGGCGACTCTCCCTTCTGTCAGTGTTTCTTCGACGACGTGATCGCCAAGAAGGACGATCTCATCGGAGAGCTCAATCAAGGCTGGACCGTGGGCAAGCGCCTGCTGCAGCACGAGCGATCTGGCATCACCTCACTGGCAGGCGCAGAGGACTATTACGCTCCCAGGGAACGTCCAATTTCCGAGTTGGCAAAGGACTACGTCGGCGAGAAGAACGGCAACATCGGCGATACCGAGCTTCGGGACGATGTCGTACGCTTAGCAATGAACACGCGCGCGTTCCTGCTCGCTCAACGCAGAGCGGTCGAAGAAGCCCGAGGCGGCAACACCCCCGGTGCGGCCACATCGCTGTTCAAGCTGTACGGTGCCGACCTCGACAAGGAATCGAGGGAGCTGCGGCTGAGGATTCTGGGTCACCAGGCTCTCGGTTGGGAAGGCCACGGCTTCACTAGCGAGGAGATCACCGCCACCCGCGGATGGCTCGGTTCCAAGGCAAGCAGCATCGCGGGGGGCACCAACGAGGTGCAGCTGAACATCATTGCCAAACGGGTGCTTGGACTTCCTGATTGAGGGGGGGAGTTCGAGGGAGAACGTAGAGCAGAGGACACGAAATGGCAGAGACAGAACTGCAGGACTTCAGGTCGGAGACGCAGGCGTGGCTCGCTGAGAATTGCCCCGACAGCGTCCTCGGTACCGGAATGCTCGCTGGGTTTGCGGGGGGTAGGAAGGCCCCGGCCCCAAGCACCGACTTCATGAAGTGGTTCGACACAATGTACGAGCGCGGCTGGACCGTGCCTCACTGGCCGAAGGAATATGGCGGCGGTGGACTCGATGCGTCGCACAATCTCGCGTTGCGCCAGGAGATGGCACAGGCGCGGGCACCGGCACCGCTAGGTGGGATGGGGGTCACAATGATCGGGCCCACGCTGCTCGAGCACGGCACCGAAGAGCAGCGCCAGCGTCATCTACCGAAAATAACCAGCGGCGAGCTGCGTTGGTGTCAGGGCTACAGCGAGCCGGGCGCAGGTTCGGATCTCGCGGGACTTCAGACCAAGGCGCAGGACAAGGGCGATCATTATCTCGTGAACGGCTCCAAAATCTGGACCTCCGGCGCGCAGTACGCAGATTGGATATTCTGTCTCGTGCGCACCAACCCCCAGGCCCCGAAGCATGAAGGTATCAGTTTCCTGCTTTTTTCAATGGATAGCGTTGGGGTGAGCGTCAATCCCATCGTGCTGATCAGTGGCCAATCCCCGTTCTGCCAGTGCTTCTTCGACGACGTGAAGGTGCCGAAGGAAGACCTGGTGGGTGACCTGGATCGCGGATGGACCATCGCGAAGCGCTTGCTGCAGCACGAGCGCGCATCGATTTCGGGTTTCTCGTCCGGCGCAGGCGCGCGGGCAACGCGCGGGGGCACTGGCTCTATCGAAGCACTCGCCAAGCAATACCTAGGCGATGGCGACGGGCAGATCGGTGACAATGCGATTCGCACCGATGTCGCCAACATCAACATGGACGCGCGTGCCTTTCAACTCACTCAGCGTCGCGCACACGAGGAGAACAGGGAAGGCGGTACGCCGACGTTTGCCACGTCCATGTTCAAGCTCTACAGCTCCGAGCTCGGTAAGCGGCGCGCGGAGACAACGGTCTCGATTCTGGGTCACCACGGCATCGGCTGGGAAGGTGAGAGTTTCTCGGACCAGGAGATTTCGGCCACCCGCGGGTGGCTTCGTGGCAAGGCGGGAACGATCGCGGGCGGCACCTCCGAGGTGCAGCTCAACATCATCGCGAAACGCGTTCTCGGATTGCCGGACTGATTTAGCTAACCAACTTCATCGAGGGGAGACGAAAGTCATGCCAATGATTCTCAACGAAGAGCAGAACATGCTGAAGGATACGGCAAAGGATTTCTGCACCAAAAACGCACCCATTCGGCAGCTGCGCAAGCTTCGCGACGAAGGCAGCGAAGACGGCTTCGATCGCGACACCTGGTCGCAGATGGTCGAGCTCGGCTGGGCGGGAATTCCGTTTCCCGAGACCTTCGGTGGGCTGGGATTCGGCTACAAGGGCCTTGGGGTAGTCACTGAAGAGACCGGCCGCACGCTCACCGCATCACCACTGTTTGCCAGTGTGTGGATTGGCGGGACACTGATCAACATCGGGGGCAGTGACGAGCAGAAAAGTGAACTCTTGCCCCAGGTATCGAGCGGCGAGCTGCTGCTGGCACTCGCGCTGGAAGAGGGCACGCATCACGCGCCCTACAACATAGCGACCACGGCCGAGTCATCGGGAGATGGCTACAAGCTGAACGGCAAGAAGGTATTCGTGCTGGACGGGAATATCGCAGACAAGCTGATTGTCGTGGCTCGCACCTCCGGCAGCTCGGGTGATCGCGATGGGCTGACGTTATTGCTGGTGGATGGCGATGCCGATGGCCTGACCCGTACCCGAACCATCATGGTGGACAGCCGCAATGCCGCCATCGTGGAGCTGAAGGACGTGCAGGTTGGTGCCAATGCCGTGATCGGTGAGGTGGGCAAGGGAGCCGACGTGGTGGATCAGACGCTGGACATCGCGCGTATTGGGCTCTCGGCCGAGATGCTCGGAAGCCTTCAGGAGTGTTTCGAGCGCACGGTGGACTACCTGAAGACGCGTGAGCAGTTCGGGGTGCCCATCGGTTCCTTTCAGGCGCTCAAGCATCGCGCGGCAAACATGTTCTGCGAGGTGGAACTCTCCAAGTCCGTGGTCCTCGAGGCGCTGACGGCGCTGGACGAAGGACGCGATGTCGAGGAGATCGCAAAGCTCGCGAGCCTCTGCAAAGCCAAGGTCGGAGAAAGCAATCACATGGTGAGCCGCGAAGGCATTCAAATGCACGGCGGCATCGGCATGACCGACGAGTTCGATATCGGGTTTTTCATGAAGCGCGCCGCGGTTTGCGAGCAGACCTTCGGCGACATGAATTTCCACCGCAACCGCTATGGGGATCTCGAGGGCTATTGAGAGGGTGCCTGGCACGGTGTGCCTGGCACCCTCTCGCGAGAGACGCCTTGGTGTGGGAGCGGCTTTAGAGGGTGTCGCAAAAGGTCGATGTGCGACTTTCTGGTGTGGGAGCGGCTTCCGCCGCGAATCTACAGCCCGCGAAATCTGCCATTCGCGGCTGAAGCCGCTCCCACAGAAAGGCCATCCCTCGATCCCAATTCGGTCAGGACAACCGCTCCATCGGAACGTATCGCGGCTGATCGCGAACGCGATCGAGCCAGCTTCGGATCGCGGGATACGCTTCGAGGTCGAATCCGCCTTCGTCCGCAACGTGGGTGTAGGCATAAAGGGCGATGTCGGCGAGGGAGTATTCATCGCCCACCAGAAAGTCGGCCTCACGCAGTCGCTTTTCCATCACGCCGAGGGCCGCGTAGCCCAGCGGCGTGTTCTGCTCGATACGCGCCGCATAGCCTTCGGGGTCCTCGAGTACGTGGAGCCAGTAGCGGGTGGTGGCGATGTATGGCTCGTGGCTGTACTGCTCGAAGAACATCCAGCTGAGCATCTGCGCTTCGGCGATGGGATCGGTTGGGCGCAGACTCGAGTCCCGCGCTAGATAGCAG
>JAPULC010000153.1 GCA_027295305.1 Gammaproteobacteria bacterium | reverse complement strand
AAAGGCACGCCAATCTAAGCAACCCTCACCCAAGTCCGGGTCGAAACAGGGTCTGCCCGCGAAGTCGGCCCCGAGTGTGCGCGAGAATCCTCGAGGACAGGCGCATTCCAAGACCCAGTCAGCGGCCGACGTGAAGAAGGCTGCACAGAGTGCGAAGAAGGCTGCACAGAGTGCGAAGAAGGGCGCACAGACGGAAGCGCCCGCGAGCACCGCGGCACCGTTGCGACGCAAACGGCAGGCCGCGCAGACGCCCAGGCCGTCCCGCCGCTCCGAGGAGCCAGCCCACTCCGTGGAGGCCCGCACCAAGGTTCGCGAGCAGCTTCAGGGCGACGTGGAGGCTTTTCTCAACGGCGGGGGGAGGATCCAGGAGATCAGCAAGGACGTCCGTTCGGATCCACCCAAGAAGCCCGAATCGAAATACGGTAGCGGCTCGCTGTGAGCTGAGCGCTCGGGTCACGCCTGACCGGGTCAACCTGACCGGGTCAACCTCCTTTTTGTTTAGAATACGCGGCTCTCGAGACCGGGCGATGACGGATGCGCTATATCAGCACACGCGGTGAAACGGCACCGCTTTCATTCAAAGATGCGGTCATCACCGGGCTTGCACCGGACGGTGGGCTGCTGCTGCCCGAGCAGGTTCCCGATGTGGCTGCCGAGTTGGCTGGCTGGCGCGGGCTCTCCTTCCAGCAGCTGGCTGTGGAGGTCATGTCGTGCTTCATCGGCGATGTCTCGCGAGAGGATCTGACGCGCATTGTCCAGATCAGCTACGGTGGCTTCGACGCGCCGGAGGTCACGCCGGTGGTGGGGCTCGGGGATCTTACGCTGTTGGAGCTCTTCCATGGCCCGACGCTCGCGTTCAAGGATGTCGCGCTTCAGTTTCTCGGCAACCTGTTCGAGCACATTCTCACCGAGCGTCGGGAGCGACTGAACGTCATCGGCGCGACGAGCGGCGACACCGGCAGCGCAGCCATTGCGGGGGTGCGGGGCAAGGACCGCATTGCCATCTTCGTCATGTACCCACAGGGCCGCACGAGTGCATTGCAGGAGCTGCAGATGATCACTGTGGTGGACGACAACGTGCACAGCCTGGCGATCGACGGGAGCTTCGACGATTGCCAAGGCATCTTGAAACGCATCTTCGGCGATCTGGAGTTCAAGCAACGGTTCCATCTCGGTGCGGTGAACTCCGTCAACTGGGCAAGGGTGCTTGCCCAGATCGTCTACTACATCTATTCGTATCTGCTCGTCGCCGAGGAGGACGAGGCACTGACGTTCAGCGTGCCCACCGGAAACTTTGGAGACATATTTGCCGGGTTCATGGCGGCCCGCATGGGATTGCCGGTGGACAGGTTGATCCTCGCCACCAATGAGAACGACATTCTCACCAACTTTTTCAACACTGGGCGTTATCGCCGGGGGCAGGTGCAGTTCACCATTACACCGGCCATGGATATTCAGGTTGCGAGCAACTTCGAGCGCTTTCTCTACTATCGCCTCGGTGAGGACGGCGAAGCCGTCAAGTCGTTCATGCAGAGTTTTACCGACAAGGGCGAGGCAAGCGTCGAAGTGGACGGACCGGTGTGTGATCTGATCGAGGCGATCTCAATCGATACGGACGCCACCCTCGCCGAGATGCGTGAAGTGTACGAACGCCACCGCTATGTCCTCGATCCCCACACGGCAGTCGGGGTCGCGGCGGCAAGACGTTTGCCACGCCAATCGCGAATCATCTGTCTCGCCACGGCGCATCCCGCTAAGTTCCCCGAGTCCGTGGAACGTGCCTTGGGCGGCGTCAGCGCGACGCATCCGAGCCTTCAGGGGCTCGATCGAGCGCCGACAAGGCGTGAAGTGTTGCCCGCCGACGAGGAGGCGGTGAAGCGCTACGTCAGCGAACATGCCCTCTAGCGGCTACGCCGCCAAAATGCCAGGCACGGTGTGCCTGGCACCACCTCGCTAGATTCACAATCGCGCCTGAAGAGGGTGGTGTAAGACACCCTCTGAAGCCGCTACTCCAGGGTTGAACCCCCGATACTTTCGACGAGTTGAGGAATGTCATGCAGGCTCCCGGCAATCCGACTGGGGGTTACCTCGTCCAGCGCATCGAAATTCCGCGTGTTGAACCATATGGTATGAATGCCGAGGCGGGCCGCACCGAGCATGTCGTGCTCGGGGTGATCGCCGACATGCACGCTCTCCGCAGGCAGCGCCTTTGCCCACGCCATCGCTGCGTTGAACATGTCGGGCGCCGGTTTACCGACGCCGATGGATTCCGCCGAGAAATGAAAAGAAAAGAAGCGATCGAGCCCCACGCGTTCCAGGTTGGCGTTGCCGTTGG
Organism: Gammaproteobacteria bacterium; assembly: GCA_027295305.1. Lineage (GTDB taxonomy): Bacteria > Pseudomonadota > Gammaproteobacteria > Pseudomonadales > Azotimanducaceae > JAPULC01. The sequence goes on along the minus strand of JAPULC010000153.1, from coordinate 1,358 downwards.
ACAGAGCGCCGAGCACGAAGTTGCGCTGCAGCGACTCGAGCATTGGCAGCGTACCCTCGAAGAGCACGACCTTCTGGCGCGCTTCGAAGAACACGGAGAACGCGTGGTGCGACAGCCCCAACGATTCCTCGTTAGAGTAACCGCACGCCAGCATGGCTCCCTCGATCACCCGGCGTCGGAGCTCGCTCAGGTTGTGGATGATCTTCGGATCCTCGGCCATCACGCGCTCGCGGATTTCGCGCTGTCGCGCCGAGTCGAACGTGTCGGCCATCAGTGGCGCATTGATGGCAAGCCACGCGCGCATCTCCACCTCGGCCGCGCGGATGACGAGGCCCGAGTCCCACAACGTATCGTCTAGATCGAACGTGACCAGCTTGATCGGCATCAGGACTTGCGTCGCGCCCTTGGATGCGCCTTGTCGTACGCTTGCGCAAGGTGCTGGAAGTCGAGATGAGTGTAAATCTGAGTGGTGGAGATGTCTGCGTGCCCCAGAAGTTCCTGTACCGCTCTGAGGTCGCCGCTCGACTCCAGCATGTGCGTCGCAAACGAATGGCGCAGCACGTGTGGATGGAGCTCGCTCGTTGACAATCGCTCCAAGCCGATTTTTCGGAACCTCGCCTGAACGCTGCGCGGGTGAATGCGCTTCCCTCGGTTGCTGATGAACACCGGTGCATCCCGGCTGGTCTCATCTCGCAGTCGAAGCCATTCGACTAGCGCCTTGCACGCTTCACCTCCCACCGGGACGCGACGTTCCTTCTCGCCCTTGCCAATCACGCGCACCATCCCATCCTCGAGGTCCAAGTCGCCGACGTTGATGCCAACGAGCTCGGAGAGGCGCAATCCGCTGGAATAGAAGAGCTCCAACATGGCCCGGTCACGCAACTGTATGAACTCCTTCTGCTCGCTACGAGCGCTTTGAGGCGATTGCCCTGACGCTGCCGAAGGGGAGAGGAGATGCGAGACCTGATCGGCGTCGAGCACCTTTGGCAGATGCTTGCGAACCCGAGGTGCTCGCACACCACGTGCAGGGTTGTGGCGCACCTGGTTTTCTCGTTCCAGATAGTCGAAGAGCGTGCGGATTGCCGACAATGCGCGCTGGATCGATCGTGGTGAAGTACCCCTGCGATGCAACTCTGCGATGTACGCTCGGATCTCGTGCACGCTCACCCGGCCAAGAGTTTCGATTTCTTGACGTTCGATGAACGCTGCAAACTTCGTCAGATCCCGACCGTACGCGGTGACGGTGTTCGCTGCCAGTCGACGTTGCGTCGACAAGTGCTCGAGAAACCCCTTGATTGACTGCAAAGTTCAGCGCCCGCGTACGACCAGCAGTCGGCTCAGCACCTCTCCGATGAAAC
>JAPULC010000152.1 GCA_027295305.1 Gammaproteobacteria bacterium | reverse complement strand
GTCGCCGCGATCAGCACGCCGTTCCACGCCGCCAGCCATGTGGGCGGCACGTACGTCTCACCCGGGGAAAAGGCGGCACGACTCACTCCGGTGATCACTCCGGAAGCGTGGAGCCACAGTACCAGCGCGGCTACGCCCAGGTTGAGTCCCACAACGATCCCCTTCACGCCCCGCGTGTGCAGCACGCTGGTGGCGAGCTCACCTTCTCGCGCCTGCAGGTGTTCACTGAGGATCCAGATGATCGCCCCGAGCAGGATCATCGTATCGATCCCGATCGTTGCGCCCATCGCGTGCCCCGCCACGACGTACGTGCCGTGGATGATCGCATTGAGTGGTGGAATCGAGATCAATACCGATGACAACAGGATGAAGACCGTCCAATACTTCGATGCGGCGAAGCTGCCTCGCGCGGCGCAGAAGGCCTGCTCGTCGGTAGCGCTCACGAGCCTCCACAACTCGTAAACGGCGCGGCACAGGATCGTGATCTCCAACATGCTAACAACGAAGGAGATCCATTTGACGATGTGATCCTGCGGCAGGTGGTAGGAGTGGTGCGCAAAGTTCGTGAACGAATTCAGCAGCCCTACGGCGAAAAGTGCGTACGCGAGCCTGGAATGACCGTACCGGGGATCTCGGCTGATGCGCTCACCGATGTAGATGACCGCGCCGTAGACGAAGAGGTTGAAGCTCCCGACCAAAGTGCCGGTCGCCTTCCACTGCACCTGAAGATCCTGCACCGGGTTGCCGAAGAAGCTCGGCAATAGATAGAGGTGCTGCTCCACGAACGTGACCATGAAGAAGATCATGCCCACACCCCACATCGTTACGTAGAGCGGCCTTTCGAAGAAGTCGGGGCCCGCCACTCGGAAGAAGTTCCATACGAAACAGATCCACCCGAGCAGGATGAACACGCTGAAGACCGGGTGGAATCCCACGTACTCGCGACCTGAACCGATGCCCATCGCAAGGGTCACCAGGATCCCCGAACCAGCGATCGCCCACGATCCGACCTGGATGCGCAGCCTCCAGCGATCACCAGCCGTCGCCGCGCCTCCGTGATCCTGAAGCCAGCGATGCACCACGGCCACGCCGCCGAGAAAGATCCACGCAGAAGCGAACGCCGTGTGAATGGGCCGAAGCTGACGCAGATCGAGCCCGATCGATTGGAAAGAAGGAGCGAGCGCGGGCACCGAATAGAAAGCGCTCAGAATGCCGCCCACCAAGGTGACAGCCATCGCGATCAGGCCGCCACGAATGAACATGACCGTCGCGAACTGCCGAACAGAGTCGGCCTCCTCGAACGGTCGCCACGAGCCCCCCTCTGCGCTCACCTGTACTCCCACCACGGAAGTCGCGACCAGTCGACGGTCGCCCGCGACTGACGACGCTCGGTCTCTGAGCGCAGTGCCTCACGCTCTCCGTTCAGCCAACGAAAATACTCGATCACTTGCTGGCGACGCGCCTCCGAGAACGCGGGAACCGGCGGCGGCATGCCCTTCTCAGGCCGGCCCTTCGTCAGCACCTCGTGCAACTCCGCTTCATCGAGGCGTTCGACCACGGTGGAAAGGTCCGGGGCGCCAACGATCGATACCTGGAAGGGGAAGTGACACGCGCTACAGGCACCGGAACGCAACGCTTCGAACCCGGCCACTACCCCGGGCGACGACGAGGCGTCGACGACCGCAGCCTCGAATGCGGTCTGCGGACTCGTCCCCTCGTTGGGTTCCCCGAGTCGGAGCTCACCCCGCCCGATTTCGGAACGATCGAGCTCCTCCAGGAAGGCTCGCATCGCAGCGATCTGTTCCTTCTCGAGGTGCAACGCGGGCATCTGACCACTACCCACAGTCAGAAGCGAAGCGAGCCGCGTCTCGTCGACGCGGCTCGCAGAATTCGTGAGGTCCGGGCCGAGGAATCCCCCTTGGCCCCAGAGTTGGTGACAGACTTGACACGACTCCTCATGAAAGAGTCGACGCCCTTCGATCGCTTGCTTGGACAGCTGTAGGTCCACGTCGTCCGAATACACGAGGCCCGTTTGGACGGCGAAACACGCCACCAAGACACCGAGCATGACCTTCTTGGACGAGGGACCGAGCACAGAAGTGGAGTTGCGAGCGGGAATAGTCAGAGGCTGAAGAAGGGGGCGGGACGTACCGTCGTCAAGCTCCCTTCGCTACGACAGAATGCCTACCGAAGCCCCCACCGACGGCACCGCGATGAAGAGACGATTACCGACGCTCTCGCCGAGTCCACGGGGCTCGAAGTACTGCTCGTTAAGCGTCTCGAGAACGGCATCCACGGTACCTCGATCGGCGAGAGCAACGATGCAGCCACCGAATCCCGCACCCGTGAGCCGTGCCCCCGCGGCACCTCCCTCCCGCGCGATGGCCACTAATTCGTCGAGCTCTCGAGAGCTCACTTGGCAGTCGGTGTGCAGGCTGCCATGCGAAGCGTCCATCAGCGTGCCGAACTCGGCAAGGTCCGCGTTCAGCAAACAATCGGCTGCCTGATCGACCCGCCCGGCTTCGGACACGACATGGCGAAAACGTCTCATTAGTCGCCCCTGGAGCACGTCCTCCGCCAAGCTGATCGCCTCAGCAACTCCGATCATCCGGATGAGGTCCGGGTAACCGCGCGGC
>JAPULC010000151.1 GCA_027295305.1 Gammaproteobacteria bacterium | reverse complement strand
CGTGTCCGGATTCTGAACCCGCAGGGGGGCTCCCCCGACCCATTCGGCCGAGGGCGTTTGTTGAGTAGAACTCAAACCTGTCCCAGCGGGAGAAGCTGAGTACACAATTTTCACAGAGTCAGTCGAAAAGCGGCGGTGACCTCTTGCCAGGCCTGAGTCTTATGTTATTTTCGCCGATCTCCACACGTTCTCGAGAGGATAGACTCATGCTTTCCACCAACCTCTCCTGGCCGCACCTCTAGCGCCCGAGCGCTCGGGACCCGTTCGCCGGGATCTCTTCTACGCAGAATCACAGTCCGCAGGATTGTGGACGAATTGAGACAAACCCACGGGCTTCGTCTCGCCGCAACAGCTGCGCCTTGGAATCAACTCGTTTCGACTCGATCCTCCGGGCGCTCGTGCGGACGGCGCCCGCGACGAGGTGAAATTCGAATGAGAGAAGACATGGCGAAAGTGATCGTCACGCGCCCCCGGCTTGGCGGGACGCCGGTCCGGAAGAGTGGAAAACGTGCGCAGTGCGCGATGCGATGTCCTGAAGAGGCGACGCGCTTCGAGCCCATGAGTCGGGGGCGCGGAACCAAAGTTCTGAACGAGCACCTGTCACCGCTCGAGCGGTTCCTCGAACGGCGACGTGGCCAGCATTGGGATTCGGTGTTCTCGGAGATCTGTCGCAACCTGCGTCCGTCCAACACGGTGCAGCAACATGTGCGGGATCATCTGTGGGACTTCGTGTTGCTGAACGTTCGTGTGGAATGCGGTGTGCTCGTCGCGTACCCCAAGTACGGAGATCCCGAGCCCCTGAAGGAGATGCGCTACGGCCCGCGTTTCTACGTGTGTCCGCGTTCTGGACAGCTGCGCGAGCGTCGTAGGCGCCGCCTGCGCGTGTTCGCTCGCGACGCTCGCGAAGTCCAGAGCTCCCGCTATCCGGGATTACAGCCGGAGGAGATCCGCTGGGATGGGCGAATGCGCCTGATCTGTCAGATCGACGACGTGTGGTATGCGCTCGCGTTGGCGAATCTCCCGGCCGATCGGGAGGATCGGAGGGGGCTCGTCGATCGGCTGGTGAACCGGGATCTCTCGGAGTCGACCGAAGGATCGAGAATTCTCAGGGATCAGATCGGAGTTGCGGGCGTGTATGTCGAGCAGAAGCGACAATTGGGAAAGCGGGAACTGAAGCGTATGTTCGAGCTTCCGAAGACGCGGAAGGAAAAACTGCGATGAAGCGGCGCGAGAAACCGGAGCGCAAGAAGAAGCGGATTCAGAAGAACGAATGGCGGCCGGCTGCCCGGCGGCGCCGGGACGCACCCGGAGAGCCGCTGCCGTCGTCCGCCTCCGCCGACGATGCGGCTGCGTTCGAAGAGATCACGGGGCGGGGTGGCGTGCCCATTCGCTCGTGGACGCGGGGCGTCCCGTTCGAAGACGGCGCGCGACGCCAACTCGAAAACGTCGCACGCCTTCCCTTCATTCACTCGCATGTGGCCGCCATGCCGGATGTGCACTTCGGCCGCGGAGCGACGGTGGGCTCGGTGATTCCCAGTGTGGAGGCCATCATTCCCGCGGCGGTTGGCGTCGACATCGGATGCGGCATGGTGGCCCAGTGCACGACGCTCTCTGCAAATCGCCTGCCCGATCACCTCGGCGAGGTGCGATCCGCCATCGAAGCAGCGGTTCCCCACGGTGGGGGCAGCGGCGGCCGTGGCGCGTGGATGGAAACGCCGCGAGCCGTCGGGCGCGCCTGGCAGGCAATGAGCGATCGGTATCGCCACATCACGAGCCGATACGAGAAGGTGGAGCACCGCCGACCGGCGCTACAGCTCGGAACACTGGGCAGTGGAAACCACTTCATCGAGCTGTGTCTCGACGAGAAGGATCGGGTCTGGGTCATGTTGCACAGCGGCAGCCGTGGTGCGGGCAATCGAATCGGAACGCACTTCATTCACCTCGCAAAGAGAGAAATGCAGCGTCACAGCGTCCGCCTTCCCGATCGGGATCTCGCGTACCTGCGCGAGGGCTCCGAATTGTTCGACGACTACCTCGATGCCGTCGGTTGGGCACAGGACTATGCACGTGTGAACCGGGAGTTGATGCTCGCTTCGGTGCTTGCCGCCCTCGCAGATCACCTGCCGCACTTCGAACTCGCCGAGCGTGCCATCAACTGCCACCATAACTACGTGGAGCGGGAGCACCACTTCGGCCGCGACGTGTACCTGACGCGCAAGGGAGCCGTGAGCGCGCGGGAGGGCGAGCTGGGCATCATCCCGGGAAGCATGGGCGCGCGCTCATTCATTGTCCGAGGAAAAGGCTGCGCGATGAGCTTTCACAGTTGCAGCCATGGCGCCGGTCGCACGATGTCCCGGGGCGACGCCCGCAAGCGCTTCACCATCGAGGATCATCGGCGCGACACCGAGGGCATCGAATGCCGCAAGGACAAGGCGGTCATCGACGAGACGCCGCGCGCCTACAAGCCCATCGAAGCCGTCATGGCGGCACAGCGCGATCTTGTCGATGTCGTTCACGAGCTCCGGCAGGTAGTCTGCGTCAAGGGCTGAGTTTCGAATCGGTGTATAGGAAAAATAAGCTGCGTTTTCTCCAACGTCGGATGATAGACATTCTGTTGAGTAGACCAGAAACGGGGGGGAACTGCCGCTTATGGTGTGGATCGCTGTCCAGCCCGTCGGTTTCAGTGGAATACTACGTGGCACACCAGAAGCGACCCGAGGAGCGCCCACCCGAAGCGTGCCACGCCGGGGCTCGCGGCCTGTAGGAGCCGGCCCGGTGGCAGCCGCCAGCCGCTGCGGAGCCAGGTGGGGACGGCCACTGCAGCAAAGGTGGACAGGATCACCCAGGAGGTCCGCACGTAGTAGTTGGTCTCCGGAAGGGCCAGCCGTACCAGGAAGGTCAGGGCCACGCTCGCCAGCAGGGTGAAAAACACGAGACGGCGCGAGGGATTCACGAGGAAGACCGCCACGGCGATCAACAGCACGAAACCGTTCTTGGCGTAATAGGACAGC
>JAPULC010000150.1 GCA_027295305.1 Gammaproteobacteria bacterium | reverse complement strand
ATGCAGGACGCAAAGCGGGAAGCGGACTACCAGGGTGTGCCCTTCGGGAAGATCATGGATCCAGTCGGGCGCCCGGTGGAGCGGGCATATTCGCTTTTCGGATGGGCACGCAACCAGAAGAAGGAAGTGGCATATATCTATGCGTGCCTGGAGGCCGCGTTCATGCAGGGCATCGACCTCGGCAGCAAAGCCGGCATGCAGCAGGTGGTGGAAAACGCCGGTCTCGTGTGGGATCAAGGGAAGGTCCTGCTCGGCAACGACGAGTGGTGTGACGAAATCGAGAAGAACCGCAAGAAAATGTACAAGCTCGGCCTTTGGGGCGTGCCTTCGTTTCGTCTGAGTGGACCGGCCGGCGAGAGAGATTACGTCACCTGGGGCCAGGACCGCCTCTGGCGCGTGGCACAGGAAGTCGCCCGCCGCGCCCCGGTTCAGACCGCCAAAGCTTCTTGAGAAGGAGTCAAACCCCAAAATCGTGCCAGGAACCGGTTTGACTTAAATCGTGCCAGGCACCAACTCTACAGCTTCAATATCCACTCACGCAGCAGCTTCTGCGCTTCAGCGTTGCCCATGATCCCGTGGCCTGCGCCGTCGATGGTGTGATAGTCGGCGTGGGCGATTCCTGCCTTCAACACTTCTGCGTACTCGACGGGAACGGCGAGGTCCGCCGTGCCGTGGACGATGAACGCCGGCATGGAGAGCTCGCCAAGGCGTGACGTGAAGTCGCGTCCTGCATAGGCCTCGTAGTTTCGCAGCATCCCGATGTAGTACCTGAAGAGGGTGTCGTCATCGACGCTTGCCAGCGCTTCGCGAACGCGCGCCGCACGCTCCGGGGGTGGTGTTGCCGAACCCGGCGGCAATGGGGGATTTCGCAGGATCTCCTGACGAGATTCGAAATAGGCACGGTCTCCTGTCTCCCGCGCGCCCTCGGCCTGCTCCAGAAAGCTGCGCACGCGAGCGAGGCGTCGGGTGACACCTTCAGGATACGGTTCGAAATAGCCTAACGGTGGCTCGCACATGAGGCCGGGGCCGGTGTTCGGAAGCGCAAGTCCGATCACCCGCTCGGGCCAGAGCAGCGCGAACTGCAGTGCGATGGGTCCGCCCGCGGACGAACCCACCACCACGGCGCGCTCGACCTCGAAGTGATCGAGCAGTCCTGCGGCATCCCCCGCAATGTCTTCGAGGCTGAAGGTGTCCAGTACGTATTGAGAGCGGCCGGCGCATCGGCGATCGTAGGTGATCAGGTAGGCCGCCTGGCCCGCCAAGACGTTCACGATGGCCTGTGGGGTTGGCGGCACGACACTCGTGGCGGGCCCGCCGTAGCCGCCATGAATGAAGATCACCGGGGTGCCTTCGCCGTAGCGCTCGCAATAGAGATCGACCCCGTTGACGTTTGCAGTGGCCATCCGTTCCTCCTTATCGGCGTTCTCATTGACAATGGACATCCACCGACGCGATGTGCTGTATTACGGCTTCTCTTTTTTTGTCGCCACGCTCGCGAGTCCACAGCCATGTTACATGCCGAAGGAGTACGTGGAGCCTGGTACGTTTCGTTGAGGCGAACGACCCGGCGTGCGCGTCCATTTCAGCTATCGCTACAGGGGGAGAAGCGATGACCAGAAAAACAGCGAGTGACTACGACCAGCGAGTCCTCTATCTATTCGATCACTACGTTCACGGACGCATCAGTCGTCGCCAGTTCCTCGATCGCGCCGCGGCGTTTTCACTCGGGGGATTATCCGCGGCTGCGGTACTGGAGAGTCTCGTTCCGGATTTTGCCCTCGGACAACGCATCGAAGAAGACGATGCACGCCTCGACCTCTCCTATCAGGAGTACCCGTCACCCAACGGGTCCGGCACCATGCGCGGCTATCTCGCGCGTCCGAAGAACCACAGCGGCAAGCTGCACGGCATCGTGGTCATTCACGAGAACCGCGGGCTGAATCCTCACACCGAGGACATCGCCCGCCGGCTGGGTCTCGAGGGCTACTTCGCTTTTGCGCCGGACGCGCTGACGCCTCTTGGCGGCTATCCGGGCGATGAGAGCAGCGCGCGCACTCTCTTTCGTGAGCTCGATCGCGCGAAGACCGTCGAGGACTTCGTGGCCGCGGTGGCTTTCGTGGAAACACGTCCGGAGTGCACCGGTCGCGTGGGCTGCGTGGGATTCTGCTTCGGCGGGAGCATTGCCAATATCCTCGCTGTGCGTGTCCGGCAGCTTCGTGCGGCCGTGGCTTTCTACGGAGGGCCGCCGCCAACGGAAGACGTTCCTCGGATCAAGGCCGCCGTGCAGCTCCACTATGCGGGACTCGACAAGCGCATCAATGCCCGCTGGCCGGCATATGAAGCGGCGTTGAAGGCGGCGGAAATCGATTACGAAGCGTACGTATACGAAGGTACCAACCACGGCTTCAACAACGACACGACACCGCGCTTTGACGAAGCCGCAGCCGACCTCGCATGGGGGCGCACACTCGGATTTTTCGACAAGCACGTGGCGTAGGGCGGCGCGCTTACCCAACAAGTTGAAAAGGTTGAAAAGGTGCAGGCGGGCTGCGGCGACTAATTCTTGTCCCGGAAATTGCCTTCCCTGGCAATTTCCTCATACGCTTGCGCAAACGCGGTTTGCGCAAGCTCCCATTTTCCTTGCTTTTCCTGCAGCCGAGCTTCAGAAAAAGCGGAAACATGCTTACGGCAGCCGCACGGCTGCCGCGGCATCCGTGCCCCGGATTTAGTTTCCGGGCGGAAACTAACTAGACTCAGTCGATACTTCCGGACGCGTCCATGGCCGAGAGACCCTTTCCCGCCTACCGCGGTGATGAACCCTATGTCTTCGTCAGCTACTCCCATGACGATGCGGACGCCGTCTACCCTGAGCTTCGGTGGCTGAAGCAGCAGGGGTTCAACATCTGGTATGACGAAGGCATCAGCGCCGGCGCCGAGTGGCGTCAGGAAATTGCGCTGGCGATTCAGAACTGCGCGCTTCTGCTCTTTTACGTGAGCGAGAGCTCCGTGAATTCTCCCCACTGCATTCGAGAGCTCAACTTCGCTCTCGACGAGGCCAGGCCCCATCTTGCGGTGCACCTCGAGCCCGCCGAGTTGCCGGCGGCGGTGCGCATGAGCATCAGCGGTCAGCAGGGTATGTTGAAACACGCGCTGCCGAATGCCGACTATGTTCAACGCCTTCCCGCTGCGCTGCGCTCTGTAATCTCGGGCGAAACGCCGTGGCAAGCTGCCCCGCGGGCCGCGACGCAACGTCGTCGCATCAGTCCAGCGTCGTTGGTGGTCGTGTCGTCTGTCATGACGTCGCTTGCGGTGTTGGGGTTTCTTCTGTGGCCTCGCGGCCCGGAGACGTTGCCGGATACTGTTGCGGTGATGCCGTTTCGCAACCTGAGTCAGGACGAGGGAAGCGCCTATCTTGCATTCGGCATTCCCAATTCCATCAATCGTCGGCTGAGCGGTATCGGTGGGCTTCGCGTGCTCGCGCCGGGCGGACGCCTACCCGAGGATCTCAGAGCGAGCGCGACCCTCGAAGGCAGCGTGTTTGTAGCGGGGGACCAGCTGCGCGTCACGGTGCAGTTACTTGATGCCAGACGAAACCTCGCGTGGTCCGATGTCTACGATCGCGCGGTGGCGGATGTTTTCTCGGTGGAGGCCGAGATAGCGAAAGGCGTGGTCGAGAAGCTGGCGGTATCCCTCGGAGCGGAGGAGGCGCTGCGCCTGTCGAAACAGCCCACGAAGAGTCCCGAGGCATACCGATACTTCACCGAGGGGTTGTACCGGTTTCGCCGGGCAGAGTTCCCTGGCGCAGAGGCGCATCTGTTGCAGGCGCTCGAGATCGATCCCGACTTCGCGCTTGCGCACACGGTGCTTGCAATGCTTTACAAGAACTTGTCGCGTGACGACGAAGCGCACGCGTCGGCAGAGACTGCATTGCGCCTCGATCCGGATGCGGCGCAGGCACATTGGGTGCTTGCGCTTCGACACATGGGGTTGCGTCAGTGGTCCGATGCGCGCGCGGCATTCCGAGCGGCGCTGCGCTCGGAACCCAATTCGGGTGTGGTGCTTGCAACCTATGCTCGGCTGCTTTCGTGGCTCGGCGATTTCGATCAGGCGATCGAGCTCGCTAACAGGGCCCTCGAGGCGGACCCTACGTCCTTTGAGCACCACGTCTATGCAGCAGAGATCTATCGGCTCGCGCGACAATATCGGTTGAGCGTTCAACTGCTCGAGAAGCTGACCGAGATCGATCCCGATAGAACCGGGAGCACCCTCGCGTGGCGAAGAGCGCTTACCTATGTTGAGACAGGACAATGCATCAAGGCGTTGGATGAAGCGAAGTCGAAAGGCAACACGTCAACAGGGAGCATGGTGGCTCTGCGCGCCTATCTACATGGCAGGTGTAATCAGCCGGCTCATGCCCGCGAGCAACAGCTTCTGCTCGAGCAACTTGCAGATGACGGAGAGATCAGACCTGCACGCCTCGAGCATTGGTTTCTGACGGTGGCTCATCTGGGCCTTGGCGAGAACGATGATGCGCTCGCTGGCCTGCAGCGAATGGTGGAGTCCGGTAGGGTCCCGCCCTGGCCCCCTGCACCTCTCGACCCCCTCTGGGATCCGGTGCGTGATGATGCGCGCTTTGACGCCCTTGCCGCGCGCATGGGACTTCCAGCGGCGTTGTGAGATACCGTCGTAAGATATTCGCCCTGCTCGGCCTTCTCGGCATTAGTGCGCTCACTGTCATCATACAGTCGTGTGCGCGTCCGCAATCGGACGTTGCGACGATTTCTATGAAGCCGTTCCAACAGCTGAGTAAAGGGGAGGTGAGCGATCACCTCACGCACGGAATACCGGTGTCGATCAGTGCGCGTTTGAGCGGCATTGGATCGCTGCGCGTGGTGAGCTTGGGTGATGGAGATCCCGTGGAGCTGGGCGTGGGCTCGATACTGCAGGGAAAAGTGGCGGTCTCGGACGACGGCCTCGTGTACATCAGCGCGCAGCTGTTCGACCCGGCGGAACAGAAAATCGTTTGGGGACCACGCATCTTCGAGCAGCCTATTGAGTACGCTGTGCTGCTCGAATCGGAAATTGCGCAGGAAATCGCGTCGGCACTCGCGCTCGAGCTTACGCCGGACGAAGTCCAGCGCCTCGGTAGACCGCCGACGAAGAGTGCTGACGCGTACGCGCTGTATTTGCGTTCGCTCTATCAGCTACACACCCTCGCCGCCGATGAGGCGAATGCGAAGGCCGAGGAAAACCTGCTCGCAGCGCTCGATCATGACCCCGACTTTGCACTGGCCTATGCAGGTCTGGCCGTTCTTTACATGAGCAGCGGGCGTAACGAGGATGCACAGATCGCTGCCGCGCGTGCGCTCGAGCTGGACCCGGACGAAGCCGAGTCACATTGGATCATGGGTTGGCTGCATGAGGACCGCGGGGAGTGGGCCAAGGCGCAGGCGTCATATGAACAAGGCGTGCGCCGCTCTCCGAGCTCCGGCACGTTGCTTTCGAGAGGTGCGCGTCTCGCTTCGTGGCTTGGGCAGTTCGATGAGGCCAATGCGCAGATGGAGCATGCGTTGCGCGTGGATCCAAGGTCGTGGGTTCGGCACATGTATGCCGCAAACCTCCAACGCATGGCGGGCAACTTCCAGCGAAGCATCGAGCTTCAGAACACCATGCACGAGATCGAACCCCTCAGTGCCAACCGTTCTGATACGACGATGTTGCGACTGCTGAGCTACGTGGGAAACGAGGACTGCCGTCTTGCGCTATCGATCGCTCGCGATCAGTCCGAGAACGCGCGTCTGTTCGCTGAAAGTCTGAGTGTGCTGGCGTATGTCTATGGGAAATGCGGGGAACTGTCGATAGCGCTCGATCTGCTCGTGCGTCTCGAAGCGATGGCCGCCGAGGGGCGTGTGCGCCCTGCGCTCATGAAGGACTGGTATCTCACGATGGCCTATCTCGGGGTGGGGAACAACGAACAAGCCCTCGCCGCGCTCAAACGCTCCTTCGACAACCGAATCACCGGGCCTCCGCTCCCGTTGGCGCCGCTGGATCCTTTCTGGGATCCGGTGCGTGAAAACCCGCGTTTCATCGCGCTGGCCGAGCGCATCAACCTCCCGGTGAAGCTGCGGTAAGACTCAGCCGTAGGAAGCCCCGCCCGCCTGCAACTTCTTCAATCTATTGCCGGAGCGAACCAGGTGCCGAGCGAACAAGGTGCCAGGCACGGGCCCACCAAGTGCTGCTTTTGGCACGTGCACTTCATATGAGCACGTGAGCACCGCAACGGGTCGGACTATTCCAGCACCTGATATCGCGCAACCATCCCTGCTTCGAAATGGACACTGACATGGCAATGAAACAGCCAGATGCCGGGGTTGTCGGGCTCCATGTCGAGGATCTCCATGCCCATCGTGAGCAGTGGAATCGTATCTGCGTTCATGTTTCGCCAGCGAAACGTATTCCCGTGCCAATGAGGTGCGTGAACCTCGAAGTTGGTCGTTCCCATGATGTACCAGCGCAC
>JAPULC010000015.1 GCA_027295305.1 Gammaproteobacteria bacterium | reverse complement strand
TCTGGATCCCCATCACGATTGCCGCGGCCTTTGTCCAGAACCTGAGGACGGCGCTGCAGAAATACCTCACCGGCGAGATGAGTGCGACGGCTGCCACTTACGCCCGCTTCTGCTACGCGGTGCCGTTCGCGTGGTTGTATGTAATTTTGCTTACGCAGGTCGGAAACATTGCCCGGCCCGAAGTCAGCTGGAACTTTGCACTTTACTGTGTCGTCGGCGGTGGTGCGCAGATTCTCGGCACGGCGTTCCTCATCCATCTCTTCTCCTATCGCAACTTTGCCGTGGGCACCGCGTACTCGAAGACGGAGGCGATGCAGACGGCGATCTTCGGCATCCTGATACTCGGCGAGCCCCTGGGGTTGCTCGCGTCGCTCGGCATTCTCGTGAGCTTCGTGGGTGTGGTGACGCTCACGGTGGATCGACAGAAGGGAATTCTCGAGAGTCTCGCCAATGAGTGGTTCAGCCAGCCCGCGCGGCTTGGCATCGGATCCGGTGCGTGCTTTGCGGTGGCGGCGGTCTGCTATCGGGGTGCTGCGCTTTCGATCTACAGTGAAGGCTTCGTCATGGCGGCGGCGTATACGCTTGCGTGGGTCACGCTCTTTCAGACCGTTGTCATGGGCGTCTACATTGCGCTGCGTGAACCGGGGGAGCTCCTTTTACTCCTGCGCGCTTGGCCGCGCGCCATGTGGGTGGGAGTCGCCGGGATGACCGCGTCGGTGGGCTGGTTCACGGCGATGGCTATCCAGACGGCGGCCTATGTTCGAGCCATCGGACAGGTGGAGCTCATCTTCACGTTCATCGCTTCGCTGGTGATCTTTCGCGAGCGCAGCACTCCCCTCGAAGTCGGTGGTGTGGTGCTGATCGTTGCCGGAATCCTGCTTCTGGTGCATTGATTCATCGAACTTTGACGCCGGACGGGAACGCGCGGTGCCGTGAGCAGCATTTGAGCCAGATCAACCCGTGTTCTGCCGGGGGCTCTAGCGTGGAAGCCTGAAGCAGCGAGGAAGAGGCAGTCGGTGCAGGGGCTCGAATTCGATCTGGATCTGATCCGGAAATACGACGTTTCGGGACCGCGCTATACCTCTTATCCCACGGTGCTTCAGTTCTCGGAAAGCTACACAGAGGAGGACTATGCAAGGGTGGCGCAGGCGTCGAACGCCGCGAGGCAGCCCCTATCCCTCTACTTGCACCTGCCCTTTTGCGCCACCCTTTGCTACTACTGCGCCTGCAACAAGATCGCGACGCGCAAGCGCGAGTGGGCCGAGCCGTATCTCGAGCGTTACACTCCGCGATGTTTTCAATCCGAATTATGGCTTTCACGCTGGGTCCCTGATTCCGAGGTGAGCCCGGTTTCGGGGCCGATTGCGCGGGTGTAACTCCCCCGCCAACGCTCCCACGGTCTGGCGAATCTTGCCATCGCGTCGTCGGCCTCGTAGACAATGGTGCCAGGCACCAAGTAAGGGGAGGGCAGCATGATCACACCGTCCGATGTCGAGCACGTCATGGCGTACAAGGAACCGGAGCACGCCGTGAATCAGGGCAGCATCATCCGGCTGCAGAACAGAGAGATCCTATTCGGATTCAATCAGGAGCGGGGGAAAGTCCACGCCGACAGCGGGCAGTCCTGTCTGATTCGATCCGCGGACGGTGGGCGGACGTGGGATGCTTCATCGAAGGTGGTGGTGTGGCCGTGGACCGAGCACGGCGGCAACTGGGATTGTGCGTTTGCACAGATCTCGGACGGCACGATTCTGATGCACACGCGCGTCTGCAGCTTCATGGCGCCGACGGCATTGAAGGACGGCGCAGATCAGGTGCTCGGCGGGCCGCCACCGGGGCGCCGCGAACGATTGAAGCGTCAGACGGGCTATGCGATCTGTCGTTCCGATGATGGCGGACGCTCATGGTCCGAAGCGATCTCGGTGAATACGGCGCCCATTGCCGATTCGGGCTTGAGCGCCTACATCGTCGGCGGCTCCGGCGCCGGGCACATCATCGAGCTTGGCGACGGCGGCTTGCTGATGCCGCTTCATGGGACCATTTCACGCGAGTTCGGCACACGCTCGGGGGAGAGCACGCGGTGCTTCGTGCTGCGGTCGGACGATGGCGGCCACAACTGGGAATATTGGGCCACGGTAGCGTTCGATCCAGCCTCCATTCTCAACTGGGCGGAGCCCGGAGTGGCACGACTGGACGGCGGTACGCTGGTGTGCCTCATGCGTACGAGCGCACGACCGGGCCGCTTCGACAACCTGTGGTTCACGCATTCTCGCGATGACGGCGCAAGCTGGAGTCGACCCGAGCGCACGAGTCTCTGGGGTTATCCGGCCGATATCATTCAGCTGCAGGATGGTCGCGTGCTTGCAGTATACGGATACCGGCGCGCACCGTGGGGCGTTCGCGGATGCATCTCCGAGGACGGGCTCGCGTGGGACATCGAGAACGAGATCATGATTCGCGAAGGCGGCGCAGCGGATCCTTCATTTCCCCAGTACTGGCATATTGGATATCCCTCCGTGACACAATGCGAGGACGGCACGATCGTCGTTGCCTATCACGAGTACGATGACGACCCGATTCAGGTTCTGTGGATCACACGTTTTCGAGTGTAGAGACTCGTGCCTGGCACCAACGTGCCCGGCACCATCACTCAACAGGGAGTTCTCATGGCTGCCAATCCACTGCTCAACAAGCTCGGCCTTTCAGATACCGATCGTGCAGTGATCTTTCATGCCGACGACATCGGCGTGTGTCAGGCGTCCGTGGATGCGTACGATGATCTCCTCGACGCGGGGCTCGTGCGTTCGGCTTCCGCGATGGTGCCCTGCAGCTGGTTTCCTCACGCGGGCGCGCTGTGCAGACGCAGGGCAGACGAATGCCTCGACATGGGTGTGCATCTCACGTTCACGAGTGAGTACGAGACCTACCGTTGGGGTGCACTTTCCACGCGTGAGCCTGCCTCTGGGCTGATCGACGGAGAGGGATATTTACCTCACACGACAGCCGAGGTGTTTGCCGATGGTGTTCCCGATGCCATTGCCATCGAAGCGTATGCCCAGATCGCCCATGCGCGCAGTTGTGGCGTCGATGTCACCCATGTCGATTCACACATGAACTCGATTCTGCATCCGAAGTTTCTGGATGATTACGCGAACATCGCGCGAGAACTTCGGATTCCGGTATTGCTCTTTCGTATCGGGGCCGCACGCGCCGAACGCTTCGGCTATGACGCCGAGACTGCAAGAGGTCTCGCGGAGAAGTTCGAGGCGTACGCAGCGGAAGGACTCCCCGCACTCGATCACATCACGATGATGCCCCTCGACGATCCTGACGACAGGCTCGATCGCGCCAAGAAGATCCTCGACGGCCTGGAGCCCGGTATTACCTACTTCATCCTTCATCCAGCGCGTGATACGCCGGAGCTCAGGGCCATGACGTCGAGTTGGCCCTCCCGTGTCGCGGACTGGGAGACGTTTCAGCGCGAGGAGCTTCGCAAGCACGTGGAGCAGGCCGGCATTCACGTGCTCGAGTGGCGTCAGATTCGCGACGTGTGCTTTTGAACGGGTTAGCTCTTGTCCATAAATTCGCCGTCCGGGCGAATTTCTTCCGACGCTGCGGCGAAGTAAATTCGCCTTCGCTCCCAGGCCCTTTCTTTTTGCTGCGCGTTCGGTTCGGTAAGAGGGCTCCGCAAAAAGCGGTCCTGCCGCGACATCCCTGTCGCGGACGCTCGTTCCTGTCCTTTTCGGACAGGGGAGTGTCCCTCGTTCAGGAGTTGCCACCGCGTTGCGCGAGCACGGCGTTGATCATTCGGTTGTTCTCGCCAAGGTAGTTGCCCGGCTCGGCAAGCGCCTTCCAATCGACCTTGTCCTTGACCTTGCTTGGCATCAATGAGCGGACGACATTCACTAACGGTCTGTTTTCGTTGGTTGCGTCCTCGCACGCGCGTTCGACGAGTGCACGGGCTTCGCTTCGCGGCATGTGATTGGCAAGCGTAAGCACTGTGGCCTCCGCCATGATGAGATCATTGGCGTGAGCGATGTTTGCCCGCATTCGATCGACGTCGACCTCGAGATCCTGAACGAGGCTCACCGCATTCTTGAGGGCGCCCGCCGTAAGCTCGGTCATCTGCGGAAGGCAAAGCCACTCCAATTGCCAGCCGTGGGTCGAGCGCTCCTGCTCGTGCACCAGTGCGTGGTGCATGGCAGACAATAACGAGGCGTTCGTGCGAGCCGCAGCAATGATCACCTCGCTCATCACGGGATTCTGAGGCATGGCGGCGCTACCGCCGCGCGCTGCGCTGGATTCTCTCACTTCCGCAATCTCGCTTTGCGCGAGCAGAATGACGTCCTGCGCCATTTTTGCGAGACTCCCGTTCACGAGACTCAACCATCCCGCGAATTCCACGAGGGCATCGCGTTGTGAATGCCACGGAATCACAGGCGCCGCCAGGCCGAGCTCGTCGGCGAGGGCCGCCGTGACTTCGAGCCCTTTGTCGCCGAGCGCAGCAAGGGTGCCCGCGGAGCCGCCAAACTGCAGGACGAGCAAGCGTGGCGCCAGTTCCTGCAGGCGGGCCTCATGGCGCAGGATGGGGGTCAGCCAGGTTGCGCACTTCAAGCCGAAGGTCACGGGTACTGCCTGCTGACCGTGAGTGCGCCCCGCCATCACGTCGGCACGATGTTGGTCGGCGCGCACTGCAAGATGTGCGCTCAACTCGCTGAGTCGTGCGGCGAACGCCGCCAGCACTTCTCGGAGCTGAAGCGCAAGCGCGGTATCCATGATGTCTTGCGTGGTCGCGCCCCAATGAACGAACTCCGCGGCATCGTCCGCGAGGGACTCCTGCAGGGCGTTCACCAATGCGCTCACCGGCATACCGGTGTTCATCACACCTTCGACGAGATCGTCCAATGAGACCTCGAGTTCGTCTGCAGCGTCGGAGATCTGCACCGCGGCATCGGGGGGAATGATTCCGCGCTTGCCCTCCACGCGTGCGAGGGCTGCTTCCACGCTGAGCATTGCGCGGATGCGCGCTTCGTCGCTCAGCAGTCGCTTGATCGAGGCATCTGTGAAGAGTTCGCTGTAGAGGGGCGAGTCGAGAAGTGATGTGGCTTCAGACATCAAGCAACACCGCTCTCTTCTCTCTGTGGCGAAGGTACGCCGAAGGCCCCTGGGCTTCAGTCATCTCGAGGTTCCTGCTCTCCTGGCGCCCTATGTGGGGCTGCCGGTATTCAGCCTTTACTTTAGTAACTAATTGCGGGTCCCACTCGTTGGTCTGCTCCGATAAGTTGAAATAGTTGATAACTTTCACCGATCGCTGCGCGTTCCGTACTACCACTGTAGTAACTGGTTATGGCGATGTTACGCTTTGCGATGTAGGAGCGGCTTCCAGCCGCGATACGCTGGAGAGCGGGCGCTACGCGCCCGATCGCGGCTGGAAGCCGCTCCTAC
>JAPULC010000149.1 GCA_027295305.1 Gammaproteobacteria bacterium | reverse complement strand
CGATCGGTGGGTCCCGACGCGCCGGATTCCGCGAACCTCTTTCGGGTTCACTGGCATAACGACGCGGCCAGGCGGGACCAGGTTGGGGTTACCGGTTATCTAGACCTGCCGCGGAGCCTGACCGGAGTCGGCGCACGTATCATCGTCGCGCTTGGGGAACGCTTCCCAATGATCGGTGCACATAAAGTGCTTGCCGCTTACGCTTGCCTCGTGCCACGGATTGTGGCCGGGTGTTTCGATCCCACCAGGCAACGCGCAGTCTGGCCATCAACGGGCAATTACTGCCGCGGTGGGGTTGCCATATCCCGAATCCTGGGCTGTCGCAGCGTCGCGGTTCTGCCAGAAGGCATGAGCGCGGAGCGCTTCGATTGGCTGCGCAGTTGGGTGGCTGATCCCGCGGACATCATTCCCACACCGGGCTCCGAGAGTAACGTCAAGGAGATCTACGATAAGTGTGCCGAGCTGTCCGAGAACCCGGAGAATGTGATCCTAAACCAGTTTTCCGAGTTCGCTAATTACCTCGTGCACTGGCTGTGCACTGGGAAGGCGCTGGAACGGGTCTTCGAGGAGCTGCGCGCATCCGAGCCTGACCTCCGTCTCGCCGCCTTCGTGGCGGGCAGTGGCTCGGCGGGAACACTGGGGGCGGGCGACCATTTAAAACAGGGCTACGGCGCACGAATCGTCGTTGTAGAGCCCGTCGAATGTCCCACCCTGCTTTATAACGGTTTTGGTGAACACAATATCCAGGGCATTGGTGACAAGCACATCCCGCTAATCCACAATATCATGAACGGGGACTTGGTCGTGGGCGTGTCCGACCACAGCTCGGATGCCCTCAATCTGCTCTTCAACAGCGACGTCGGCCGCACCTACCTCACTTCACGCAGGGGACTTTCGCCCGAGTTGGTGGACAGCCTGTCCGGCCTGGGTCTCTCGGGTATCGCCAACGTGCTCGCCGCAATCAAGACGGCGCGCCGGCTGGAGCTCGACGAGCGCGATGTCATCGTTACGGTGGCCACCGATAGCGCTCAACTTTACGTTAGCGAGCGCGACAGGTGGCAGGCGACACGCTTCCCGAAGGGCTTCGATGAAATCTCAGCGGCGGAAGTTTTTGGCGAGCATCTGCTCAGTCCCGACGGCGATCACATGCTGGAGCTTACCCACCGTGATCGACGACGAATATTCAACCTTGGCTACTTCACTTGGGTGGAGCAGCAGGGAGTCCGCGTCGAGGACTTCGAAATACGCAGCAAGCAGCAATTCTGGCTCGGGCTAAGAGATTACATACCGGCCTGGGACGAGTTGATCGAGCGATTCAACCGGGATACCGGCTTGGCTCAGCGGGCGGGAATCGCGGCTTAAGGCCGGTAGAATGGCGACGGCCGTTGGCACAGAGGAAAGGTCGTTGGTTCAATCTTATCTGCAATTAAGAGAGAGGACGGTCTCGCGTGACCGGAGCCTGCGTGACAAGGTCATGTCCTTGGACGAGGCCGCGTCGCTGGTGAAGGACGGCGATCATGTGGCGCTCGGTGGTTCTACCGCATCGCGCACGCCGTTCGCGATGATCTGGGCATTAATACGCGCCAGGCGCAAGAACCTGACCGTGTCACGAAGCATCGTGTCCACCGAAGGCGACTTGCTGTTCGCTTCCGGTGCGAGCAATCACATCATGACGAGCTGGTTCAGTCAGGGCATCGTGTGGGGCATCTCTAAAGTCATGCGGCACTACACGGAAAGCAAGAAGGCGCGTTTCGAGGAGTGGAGTCACATGTCGATGGGCCTGCGATACCGCGCCGGTGCCATGGGGATACCCTGCATGCCGACTCGTTCGATGCTGGGCTCAGACGTGGCGGGCAATCTCGGCGACGAGGTGCGGGAGATGAGCTGCCCATTCACAGGTGAGCGGCTGGCGCTACTGCCGGCGCTGAATCCCGACGTGGCCTTGATTCACGTCCAACGGTGTGATGCCTACGGCAACGCCCAAATGGATGGACTGGAGTTCATGGACGCTGACATTGCGATGGCCGCAAACCGCGTGATTCTCACAACGGAACGCATCATCTCCAACGATCAGATTCGCCGCAACCCCGATCAGACCAAGATCCCGTTCTTCACCGTGGATGCGGTCGTAGAGGCACCGTACGGCTGTGCCCCCCACGAGTGCTACGGCGTCTACGAACCGTTTTACTCGCACATGGACTACTACGCCGAGCTCACGAAACAGGATCCGGAGGCTGGTGCGAAAGAGTACCTCGAGCGCTTCTACTACGGACCGCAGAGTTGGCCAGACTATTTGAACCTGCTCGGAATGGACGCGGTGCTCGACGCGACCCGCCGGGGCAGGAGTGTCCACAATGACTGAGAGCCCTGCGTGCACAACCAGCGAGCTGCTCGCTGTTATGAGCGCGCGGTTACTGCAAGATGGACAATGCGTGTTCGCAGGCGTCGGCATTCCGTTGCTAGCGGCCACTCTCGCGCAGCGGCTACACGCTCCAGGGTTGACAACTCTTTTCGAAGGGGGCGTGATCGGTCCTATTATCGTGCCGGGGGAGCTACCGCCCACGACCAACGAGCAACGCTGCACGCGGCACGCGAATATGCTGCTGGGAATCACCGATGTGCTGCTGCTACTGCAGCGCGGCTATGTGGATGTGGGATTCATGGGAGGGGCACAGATCGACCGCTACGGCAATCTGAACAGCTCGTTCATCGGCGATTCAGACGCACCGAAGGTGCGCCTGCCCGGCTCTGGTGGCGGCAATGATATCTCGAGCCTGACGCAGATGATCGTTGCGATGAAGCAGGAGAAACGCCGTTTCGTTGAAAAGGTGGACTTCGTCACGAGTCCCGGCTTCTTGGAGGGACGCACGAGCCGTGCGGACTCGGGCCTGGTCAGCG
>JAPULC010000148.1 GCA_027295305.1 Gammaproteobacteria bacterium | reverse complement strand
TCGCCTGCGCCGCGGCGTTCTGGCTCGCCGGCATGAGCTGGTTCGACGCCATCTGCCACAGCTTCTCGACGATCGCGATCGGAGGCTTCTCCACGCACGACGCAAGCATCGGCTTCTTCGACAGTCCGGCGATCGAGGCGATCACCGTGCTGTTCATGCTTGCGAGCGCGATGAACTTCGGTCTGCACTTCGTCGCGTTCAGAAGCCGCAGTGCCTTGCCGTATTGGCATGATCCCGAAGTGCGGTTTTTTCTCAGCCTGATGCTCGCGTTGTCGTTCGTAGTCTGTGCTGCGTTGTTCTTGAGCGGCACCTTTGATGTGCTCGACGGCGTGCGCTACGGAATCTTTCAAACCGTATCCATTGCGACGACCACCGGCTTCACGACCACGACCTTCAGCGATTGGCCGGGTGCGCTTCCGTATCTCGTCTTCTTCGCAGCATTCGCCGGGGGATGCGCTGGGTCCACCGCGGGCGGGCTCAAGATCGTGCGCGTGTTGCTCATCTATCTCCAGGGCATTCGGGAGATCAAACGGCTGATTCATCCCAGCGCTGTGATTCCGGTCAAGCTCGGCGCAAGACCCGTTCCCGATCGCGTAATGGAAGCCGTCTGGGGATTTTTCTCCGCCTACGTAATTGTCTTCCTGCTGTTTCTATTGCTGGTGTTGGCAGGCGGCGAGAACTTCATCACCGCGTTCTCCGCTGTGGGCGCGTGCTTGAACAATCTCGGCCCCGGCCTCGGCGACGTAGCCCAACACTACGCGGCGCTCTCCGATCCTTCGAAATGGGTGCTGTGTCTTGCAATGCTGATGGGGCGGCTCGAAATATTCACGCTGCTTGTGCTGTTCACGCCATATTTCTGGCAGCGTTGACGTTCGATCAGTTAGTTCGCCCGGACGGCGAATTTCTGGACATGAACCTAGTACAGACCTTGTGCCAAACGACGAAAGCGCTTGTACTCCCACTGGTATTGCTCAGGCGCTTCGCGTACGCATCGCTCGACAGCATCGTTCATCGCCTGCGCCGACACCGACGGATCACAGTCGTAAAGCTCATCCGCAACGTCGCGGAACCGAATGGAAAACGCACCATTATCGAGTCGTTGGGCGTAGACGCACACGACTCGAGCGCCCGTGCGTAGAGCAAGTCGATGTACGAGAGTCATCGTCAGCGCCGCGTGACCGAAAAACTCCACTACCACGCCCTGCTTCGGCACGGGCACCTGGTCGGGCAGCACGCCCACGCACTGCCCACCTTTCAGCGCCTTCAGCACAGAGCGGATTCCCCCCGTGCCGGCCACCTTCATACGACTGCCCGCGCGTTCTCTAAATGTCCTAACGAGATCATCGAGGGGTACATCGCCGCTTGGCTGATACAGTGCGGTGACACCACAATGTCGCGCAACGTAGAGATTGGCGATCTCCCAGTTTCCAAGATGCGGCGCGAGGACAATGACACCTCTTCCGCGCGCGACCGCGGCGCCGATGAGCTCGCGCCCCTGCACGGAAACGACGCGCTTCAAGACGTGCTCGACTTTCGAACCCCACACTGCAGCGGCTTCCAACGCGAGCGCACACGTCTGCTCGAGACTACGCCTGCCAAGGCGCTGGCGCTCATCGTCACATAGCTCCGGAAACGCAATCGTAAGGTTCGTTCGCGTCGTTCTCGCCATGCGTGAATCCAGCCGCCAAAGCGCTCGACCGATCAACGCTCCGCTCCAGTCGACCGCACGCACAGGCAGCCATGCGAGGAGACGCACAAGCCACTGAAGCGCGACACGTTTCATCCCCGGGTCGAACCCAGCTGCCGACAAACCTCGAAGCGATGGCAGCCCACCAGGTGGTCGTTCACCATGCCTGTGGCCTGCATGAAGGCATAGCAAATCGTTGGTCCAACGAAGCGGAAGCCCAGGCGCTTGAGGGTTTTCGACATCATCTGCGAGGCGGGAGTCGAGGAGGGAACATCGGCTAGACTATCCCTTCGATTTTGAATCGGTCGATCGCCCACAAAAGACCATACGAGTTCAGTGAAGTTCTTCGAGCCCGCGCGCAGCTCCAGAACCAAGCTTGCGTTGTGCACCGTCGCTTCGATCTTGCCACGGTGTCTGATGATCGCGGCGTCATTCAGCAACCGATCGATTCTGCGCGAAGTGAATCCCGCCACCTTCTCGGGATCGAACGCGACAAAGGCGCGCCGCAGCGCCTCGCGCTTGCGCAAGACGGTGAGCCAGCTCAGACCTGCTTGCATGCCTTCGAGTACGAGAAACTCGAACAGCCCTCGCTCGTCACGCAGCGGCACGCCCCACTCCCGATCGTGGTAGTGCTGGTAGTCGGGGCTGCCTTGTGCCCACGGACATCGCGTCAGACTATCGGTCACGGTTGCTCTACAATCGCGCCTGAACGCAGATGCTCGATGCTATGGGCGTCTGGGGTCAACTCGACGCCCTTTTTATTGGATGCTCAACGTCAGAACCAGCCTGTTCTATATCGGCTCCGTCGCGGTGACCGTCGCGTGGGGCGCTCTGTCGTGCCTGGTTGCGTGGGTGTTGCCGTTCAAGCAGCGATTCATATTCGTCATCGTATATTGGTCCCGCATGGTGCTGTGGTGGCTTCGCGTGACCTGCGGAATCGACCACCACATCACCGGCCGAGAGCACATCCCCAGCCACCCGGGGGTGGTGCTGTCCAAGCATCAGAGCACCTGGGAGACCCTGTTCCTGCAGTCACTGTTCATTCCGCAGACCACCGTGCTCAAACGATCGCTTCTCCACATCCCATTTTTCGGCTGGGCGTTTCGTCTCCTCAAGCCCATCGCCATCGACCGGAATGCTCGAGGTAGCGCCTATAAGCAATTGATTTCAAAGGGGAAAGATCGGCTAGAAGCCGGGGTGTGGGTGGTGCTGTTTCCCGAGGGAACCCGTATCCAGCCGGGCACGACCACCGGATCGTTTCAGCGCGGAGGCGCTGCCTTGGCGGTCGCCACTCAGTGTCCTCTGATCGTCGTGGCCCACAATGCGGGGCACTTCTGGCCGCCTCGTCACCTGACCAAATATCCGGGCACCATCGAGGTCGTCATTTCTCCCACCATCGACACGCACGGTCGCTCGCCGGATGAGGTCAATCGCGAGGCGCGCGAATGGCTGGACAACACGATGGCGAGACTGGAAGCTCAGACGTCGAGATTGGCAACCGACAGCGCATTCCTCTCGATGAACTCCCGCCGCGGCTCCACCTGATCCCCCATCAGGGTCGTGAACACGCGATCCGCCGCAATGGCGTCGTCGACCGTGACCTGCAGCATGCGGCGGATTTGCGGGTCCATGGTGGTGTCCCATAGCTGCTCCGGATTCATCTCACCCAACCCCTTGTAGCGCTGCTTATCCAGGCCGCGGCGGGACTCGGTGAGCATCCAATCCAACGCCTCGGCAAAGCTCGAGACCGGTTGCTGCCGGTCGCCGCGCTCGACATAGGCACCCTCCTCCAGAAGCCCGTTCAGTTTTTCCGCCAGCGCCATGATCTCGCGGTATTCACCTGAGAGGAAGAAGTCGAGCGTGAGCAGCACCTCGCTCTCGAAACCGTGGGTCGTCACCAACAGCTTCGGTAGATAGATCTGATGCTCCGGATCGTAGACATTTTTCACCTGGTAGTGGGTGCCATCGCTGGCGGCGGCCTGCATACGCTCATGTAGCTCCTGGCACCAGCTTGCCATCCGGTCGGCGTGGGACAGGTCGTCCCGCACGAGACCCGGCATGTAGAGCAACTGACTCGTGACCACCTCTGGATACACGCGGCTCAAGCGCTTGAATACGCGACGTACGCTTTGAAATTCGTGCACCAGCGCTTCCAGCGCATCATCCTTGAGGGGCGGGGCCTCCGGGTTAACGTACACCGCAGCATCCTCGAGGGCGAGCTGGGTCTGATACGAATCCAGCGCATCGTCGTCTTTCACATACTGCTCCTGACGACCCTTCTTCACTTTGTAGAGCGGCGGCTGGGCAATGTAGAGGTGGCCCCTCTCGATGAGTTCCGGCATCTGGCGGAAGAAAAAGGTCAGAAGCAGCGTTCGAATGTGGGATCCGTCCACATCCGCGTCGGTCATGATGATGATCCTGTGATATCTGAGCTTATCGGCATTGAACTCGTCTCGTCCGATACCGCATCCCAGAGCGGTGACGAGGGTCCCGACCTCCACCGATGAAAGCATCTTGTCGAAGCGCGCCTTCTCGACGTTGAGAATCTTCCCACGCAGCGGGAGGATCGCCTGGGTCCTGCGATCACGACCCTGCTTAGCCGACCCGCCAGCGGAGTCCCCCTCCACGAGAAACAGCTCGGACAGCGCCGGATCCTTTTCCTGACAATCCGCCAGCTTGCCGGGCAATCCCGCAATGTCGAGCGCCCCTTTACGGCGGGTCATTTCCCGTGCCTTGCGCGCCGCTTCCCGTGCGCGAGCCGCGTCGATCATCTTGCCGGCCACGGAGCGCGCTTCCCGTGGATTTTCCTCCAGATAGTCGTTGAAATACTTGGCAACCTCCTGCTCTACCGCCGGCTTGATCTCGCTCGACACCAGCTTGTCTTTGGTCTGCGAGGAAAACTTGGGGTCCGGTACCTTCACCGAGATGACGGCGGTCAGACCCTCTCGCGAGTCATCCCCGGTAGTAGCGACCAACGACTTCTTGAGCAGACCCTCCCGCTCGATGTAGCTGTTCAAACTGCGCGTGAGGGCACTGCGAAACCCCGCCAGATGCGTTCCGCCGTCCGACTGCGGAATGTTGTTCGTGTACGCGAAGATTTGCTCCTGAAAGCCGTCGTTCCACTGCATTGCCAGCTCCACGCCGACGCCGTCCGAACGCTGGGTCGTGAAGTAAAACACCTCGTTGATGGGGTTTTTGTTTTGATTGAGGTATTCGACAAAAGCCCTCAGGCCCCCATCGTAGACGAACAGCTCTTCCTTACCGCTACGCTCGTCAAGCAGGTGAATATGCACTCCCGAATTGAGGAAGGCGAGTTCCCGCAACCGCTTGGCGAGCAGATCGAAGTGGAATTCGATGTTCGTAAAGGTCTCGGCGGAGGGAGAAAAGTAGCACTCAGTGCCCACGGACTGCGTCTCTCCAACCACCTTCAGCGGTTCGTCAGGCACACCGTGATGGTAGATCTGCTGATGGACCTCGCCGTTTCGCCGGATCGTCAGCCGAAACTCCGCCGACAGAGCATTGACCACCGAGACCCCCACGCCGTGCAGGCCGCCGGACACCTTGTAGCTGTTGTCGTCGAATTTCCCCCCCGCATGCAGGGTCGTCATGATGACCTCGGCGGCCGATCGTCCCTCTTCGGGGTGAATGTCGATGGGGATGCCTCGGCCATTGTCGCGTACCGTCACGGCCTCCCCGGGATGGATTACCACTTCGATCTCGGTGCAATATCCCGCCAGCGCCTCATCCATGGCGTTGTCCACCAACTCCTGCACCATATGATGTAGCCCGGTGCCATCGTCAGTGTCGCCAATGTACATACCCGGGCGTTTCCGAACCGCATCCAAGCCACGAAGCACCTTGATGCTGCTGGCATCGTACTCGCCGCTGGCGACTACCTCTTGGGACATGTCTGCCTGACGTTTTGCCCCCAGCTCGCGCTGCTTCTCAACAACATCTGGATTTTTCCGGCAACTCTCCTCATGGTCTCGGAGGATGTCATCCTCAAACTCGTTTTGGCAGAACTTGCAGCACTTAGCCATTTGCCAAGGGTCTCCTGGAATGCTTCAGTGCATCCGGTCAGTCGTGATTGATCTCGCCACGTTCCACGTGGAACATCCCCGCCTCCGGATCCCAAGTCCGAAGGTCTCGCACCAAGTCCGATTGAACGGAGGTGATGAACGCCTGGCTTCCGAGTTCGGCCAGCCAGCCAAGGAACCGCGCCCGGTGCTCGTCATCCAGCTCTGCCGCGAGGTCGTCAATCAGCAGGACCCCGGGCTCCCAGCGCTTCTCCTTCAACAACGCCGCCTGCGCCAGAATGAAGGCGCAGGCCGCGATCTTCTGTTGACCTCGCGACAAGACATCTCGAGCGCGCATTCCCTGCGCGGTGATCCGCAAATCCGCTCGATGCGGGCCCTGGCGGGTATAGCCGCGACGCACATCCAATGCGTGCCCCGACTTCAGCGCTTGATCCAATGTGACATCGGCGGCCCAGCCGCGGTAATACTTGAGCTGCAGACCCACGGGCCCACCCAGCCGCTCGAGGACTTCGCAGAACATCGGGATCAGTGCCTCGACATACCGCCCCCGGCATTCGTCCAGGCGCGCACCGACCTCTATCAACATTTCGTCCCAGCTGCGGAGCTCCGCGGTGGCCACGGGACGACGCAGGATCTCATTACGGTGCTTGATAATTCGACGCACCGATCGCCAGGCTTCGTGGAACTCCGGTTCCACGTGAAACACGCCCCAATCCATGAAACGGCGTCTGACTGCAGGACCCCCCACGATGAGGTCCACTGCATCCGGCGTGATCGCCTGAACGGGAACCGCCTGCGCCAATGCGGCAGCCGATTGTACCGTCTGTTCGCCCAGTCGCAGCTCGGCGCCGCCATCACGGCGCCGTACCACGCTGACCATCGTTCGACGGCCCGCAGCGCTGCGGATCGCGCCTCGAACCACCAGCGCTTGTGCCCCATAGTTTATCACCGAGTCGATGCGGCTGCTGCGGAACGATCTTCCGGTTGATAGGAGATACAGCGCCTCGAGCAGGCTCGACTTGCCCGCCCCGTTCGCGCCGAACAACAGATTGAGACAGGGCGCCGGAGACAATTCCACCGAGCGCAGGTTACGCACGTCCGAGATGTGCACCGTTTCGATGAGCATCAGGGGTTAGACCTGCGCCGCCCAGTCGTGTCAGTCCGTCAATCTAGAGTCGCATCGGCATCACGACGTATAGGCAGTCGCCGCCATCCGATTCCTCGATCAGCGCGGAGCTGTTGGCATCGGCCACCGAGAGCCGCACGGAATCCGCAGAAATAACACCAAGAACATCCTGTAAGTAACTGACATTAAAGCCTATTTCCATTTTTTCCCCATGATAGTCGACGGCCACTACCTCTTCGGCTTCTTCCTGCTCCGGGTTGTTTGCCTGGATCGTCAGCTGCTCAGGCTCGAATATCAACCGCACCCCGCGGTACTTCTCGTTGGACAATATCGCCGCCCGCGTAAAGGCCTGACGCAGCGACTCTCGGACACCCACTAGCTCTGACTCCCCTGCCTGCGGTATCACTTTGTCGTAATCGGGAAACTTTCCATCCACCAGCTTGGTTGTAAGGGTGTATGGACCCACCGCCGCGCGCAAATAGTTGGTGGCCAGGGTGAGCTCCACTTGATCGGCTTCATCACTGAGCAAACGAGCGAGCTCCAGCACCCCCTTGCGCGGAATGATCGCGTGATGGCGATCTACGCCCGCCACGCCACCCTCTCGCGTGCACATCGCAAGCCGGTGCCCGTCCGTCGCAACGGTGCGTATATGCTCACTGCTGACCTCCAGCAGAAGGCCGTTCAAAAAGTAACGCACATCCTGTTGAGCCATCGAAAAACTCGTGCGGTCCAGCAGGCGGCGAAACTCGTTCGCGGGAAGCGTGAAAACGATATCGCTTGCGCTGCGTTCGATAGTCGGAAATTCAGTCGCGGGAAGGGTGGCGAGCTGAAAGCGGCTGCGTCCCGATCGCACCACCACGCGATCTCCTTGCTGCTCCACACGAATGACGGACCCGTCGGGAAGCGAGCGCCAGATATCCGCCAGCTTGCGTGCCGGAATGGTGGTCTGCCCGGGCTCCCCGCCGTCTTCCAACGCCGCACTCGCGATCAGTTCGACCTCGAGGTCCGTCCCGGTCAGCGAGATGCGCTCCTCGTCTACAACCACCAGGACGTTAGCGAGCACCGGTAACGTCTGACGCCGCTCTACGACCCCCGTGACCAGCTGGAGCGGCCGTAGCAATGCTTCTCGTGAAATCTCGAACTTCATGGATCCCTCGCCCTATCGGATGCCTCGTTGAACACCTAGAGGCTGGCGCAAACTCCAGTCGATGACAAGGGCCGCAGCGTCCGTGAAGCGGCAGACAATCCCGCGAGCTCGCGTCAGCCAGTGAGTACGCGGATCAGATTCTTGTGGTCTTCGGCGACGTCCGCACTGCCTTCACGCAACTCCGCGATCTTGCGACAAGCATGAATGACGGTGGTGTGGTCCCGTCCGCCGAACGCCTCGCCGATTTCCGGCAAGCTGTGACTCGTGAGCTGCTTCGCCAGACACATGGCCATCTGTCGAGGTCGCGCAACCGACCGGTTGCGACGTTTGGAGAGCAGGTCCGAGAGCTTTATCTTGTAGTAATCGGCAACAGCGCGCTGAATATTGTCGATGCTGACGTGGCGCTCCTGCATTGCCAGGAGATCTCTCAGCGACTGCTTCACTTGGTCGATGGTGATGGGACACCCGGCAAAGCGAGCATGCGCGATCACGCGTTTCAGCACCCCTTCGAGCTCGCGCACGTTGGAACGCACGCGCTCAGCAATGAAAAACGCGACGTCGGAAGAAAGCGCCACGCCATCGAGCTCCGCCTTCTTCATTAGAATGGCCACTCTGGTCTCTAACTCCGGGGGTTCTACGGCCACGGTGAGACCCCAAACAAACCGCGACTTGAGGCGTTCCTCCAGACCGTCAATCTCCCGTGGATATCGATCGCAGGTGAGCACCATCTGCTGCCCGCGCTCGAGCAGCGAGTTGAATACGTGAAAGAAGTTTTCCTGCGACGTGAGTTTGTTCGCGAAGAACTGAATGTCGTCGATCAGCAACGCATCGACGGAGCGATAATAGTTCATGAACTCCTGCATGGTGCCCTTCTGGAGCGCGGTCACCATGTCCTGGACGAAGCGCTGCGAATGCAGATAGATGACAGTGGCGCCTGGATGCTTACTCAAGATGGAATGGCCCACAGCCTGCATCAGGTGGGTCTTCCCGAGACCCACTCCCCCGTAGAGCAGTAACGGGTTGTAGGATTTACCTGCATTCTCAGCGACTTGGCGCGCAGCCGCCTTCGCGAGCTCGTTCGACTTGCCTTCAACGAATGCGCCGAAGGTGAATGCCTCATTGAGCTCCACCGGGTGATGAAATGCCGAGTCCCGTGGTGCAGCGGCTTCAGCGACTCCTTTCTCAGTCTCCACCACCGCACCCACCTCGAGCACCACCACGGGGGGCCGCTCGTCGGTGCCAAAGGAGTTCATCAACTCGACGATTCGGTTGAGGAACAGCTGACTCACGTGGTCTTTGACGTACCGATTCGGTGCGAGCAACCGTAAATCGGCCGGTCCGCCCACCGCCTGCAGGGGACGAATCCACGTATTAAATTGTTGTGACGACAATTCCTCCTGCAGATGATCCACGCACTTCTGCCAGGCAGCGATACCCACTTGGTTACGACCCCCCCCGCCGGTAATATTTCCTACGCTTCTGAACCCCGCTTCGGTGCCATTCTACAATGCGTTCCGGCACCGATGGTGGTTCGAATCAATGATTCAACAATAATATAAAACGTATATATATTAATAGGTTACGAAAAAAACGCTTCGAAACGGTCGATTCGCCAAGTGAATCCGTGAGGTCCAATTGTGACTAACCTGTGAGGAGCCTTGGGAGTAACTTGTGGATAACTTGGCTATGCAAGGACATCCCGGGAAAGGAGGCCTTCGTGGACGGATTTCGAATCATCCTTCCACCTCTTTTTCCCAACTTTTCCCCATGCATCTTTTCATTAACGGCAACGAGTTGCAGTAGTTTTCCACAGAAAAGGGGACCCTAAGAAACAAGATAAAAAGAATATTCTAATAATTTTATTAAGAGTCAAATTGACACTCTTTCCATCCGTCTCCTAAAATCGCGCCTCCTTCAGGTGCTATGACCTGGGTTTTCTGATCCAGTACAAACATGAAACGCACATTCCAACCAAGCGTCATCAAGCGCAAACGAACCCATGGGTTCAGGGCTAGAATGGCCACTCGAGGCGGACGTCAGGTCCTCAAGCGCCGGCGGGCCAAAGGTCGCAAGAAGCTGGCTCACTGAATTGAACGTCCGCCGTCAGCGGTTCGGCCGCGACCGGCGGTTGACCTCTACCGAGGAGTACGATGCGGTTCTGGCGCGACCGACGTTGCGTTGCAGAGGTCGTTTGCTCTCGATCTTGGCACGCGACGTGGGTATGGCATATCCGCGCCTGGGACTCATCGTTGCACGTCGTCACGTGAGACGTGCAGTCGAGCGGAACAGGGTCAAACGTCAGATCCGTGGATATTTTCGAAAATCACATGAGCTGCCGTCAATGGATATCGTCGTGATGACGCACGCCGGGATTGCCGAGTGCAGTAACGCCCAGTTGAAGGCATCGCTCGAGCATTCATTTATCGAGCTCCGACGTGAGCTAGACAAGCGGCGATGATGAAGAAGGCCGGACTTGCGCTCATCAAGGTTTATCAGTGGACGTTGAGCCCGATGCTCGGACCCCATTGCCGTTTTCATCCAACTTGTTCGCAATACGCCGCGGAAGCCATCGAACGTTTTGGCTTGATGCGCGGATCGTGGCTCGCGCTGCGTCGCTTGTCGCGATGTCATCCGTTTCATCCCGGGGGATTCGATCCGGTTCCGGATAGCGAGGCGATGGAGCGCACGGCATGAATGCCGACGTCATGCGGATCGTTCTCCTGGGTGCGCTCGGAGTGGTCGCGTATCTGCTCGTGCTTGCGTGGAACGAGGACTACGGCGGGCCACCCGAACGCACAGTGGATGAAGCGGTGCGAGATCCGCTCGTTCAGTCGACGCCGACAGTTCCCATGGACGTGCCTTCCGCTGGAACCCTGCCGGAGGCCTCGAACTTTACGCCGGGTGGTGATTTACCTTCGGTCGTCGCCCTCGAGGAAGACGTCAGGCGCTCGCAATCGTCGGGTGAACTGATTCGTGTGAGCACGGACGTGTTGAACGTGTGGGTCGATACTCGGGGCGGGGACATCGTCAAGGTGAACCTACCTGCGTTTCCGGTCAGTCTCGACACGCCGGACATCCCGATGGTGCTTCTCGATCGAAGCCTGTCGCATGTCTACATTGCACAAAGCGGCCTCGTGGGTCCTCGGGGACCGGATCTGCCGGGCGATCGGCCGAATTACTCGGTTGCCCGCAGTGAATACACGTTAGTCGACAGCGAGGACGAGCTTGTGGTTCCGCTGACCTACCGTAGCGCCGATGGCATTGAGGTGATCAAGCGATTCCGGTTTCGCCGTGGCGACTATCTCGTAGATCTCGATTTCGACGTGCGAAACGCGAGCAATGAACCGTGGAACGGGAATCTGTTTGCGCAGATCAAACGAGACGATCGTGATCCTCCCGGCGAGGAGTCGATAACCCTAGGACCCCGACCCTACCTTGGGGGTGCGGTAACGACTCAAAGCTCGCGCTACGAGAAGCTCGACTTCGAAGATCTCGATGAAGAACCGTTTCGCGAGGAGGTCGAAGGTGGTTGGGTCGCACTGCTCCAGCACTATTTTTTGAGCGCGTGGATCGGTTCCGCAGACGAAACGAATACCTATTATGGACGTTCCCACGCGGATGGAACCTACCTGGTGGGCTTTACGAGCCCTGGACGAACGTTGACACCGGGATCCACAACCACGTTCACCACTGCGTTTTATGTGGGTCCAAAGGATCAGCACCGGCTGGAGGAAATCGCTCCCAATCTGAATCTCACGGTCGATTACGGTTTTCTCTGGTGGCTCGCGGTGCCGCTCTTCGACTTGATGGCGTTTCTGCAGAGTTATGTCGTGAACTGGGGTGTTTCCATCATCCTGTTGACGCTGATCGTGAAGTTGGTCCTCTATCCGCTGTCCGCGGCGAGCTATCGCTCGATGGCCAACATGCGGCGGGTAGCGCCGCAGCTGAAACGCGTTCAGGAACGTTACTCCGATGATCGCGAGAAGCTGATGCGCGAAATGCAAGCGCTCTACAAGAAGGAGAAGATCAATCCTCTCGGGGGCTGCTTACCCATCGTCCTGCAAATGCCGGTATTCATTTCACTGTACTGGGTGCTCTACGAAAGTGTCGAACTCAGGCAGGCGGTGTTCATACCCGGATGGATCGACGATCTAGCGGTGAAGGATCCGGTATTCGTGCTGCCGCTGCTGATGGGCGCCAGTATGTTTGGTCAGCAGCTTTTGAGCCCGCCGGTGCCGGACCCGATGCAACAGCGGATGATGCGCATGATGCCGATATTCTTCACCGCGCTGTTCTTGTTCTTCCCAGCGGGGTTGGTGCTGTACTGGCTGACGAACAACGTGCTCTCAGTCGCACAGCAGTGGTTCATCACGCGCCGGATCGAACGCGCAGGCCGTCCTTCGCGCAGCTAGTTCCTGTCCCGAAAGGGACAAGAACTAGCGTCCGGGACAAGGATGTCGCGCCAGCCTTGCGGCTGGCGTAAGCAGGACCGCTTTTTGCGAAGCCTTTTACGGAAGAGCGCGCAGCAAAAAGCAAGGGCCTGGGAGCGCGGTGGGAGACCACCAAGATGAAGGCGAATTTATTTCGCCGCAGCGTCAACAGAAACTCGCCAGGACGGCGAGTTTCGGGACAGGAA
>JAPULC010000147.1 GCA_027295305.1 Gammaproteobacteria bacterium | reverse complement strand
GCGGAGGCTCCCCCCGCCGAGCACCACGGTGGAGAGGAAGGGCTCGACAATGAGGCCGCGCCCGATCGCCTCCATGAGGATCATGGTCTCGACCGGGGTGGCGCCGAAGCCGCCCGCCTCCTCCGGGAAGGGGAGGGCGAGCCAGCCGAGGTCGGCGAAGCGGGCCCAGACGTCGCGCCCGAAGCCCTCCTCGCTGGCGGCCAGCTCGCGCCGGCGGGAGAAGGGGTAGTCCTGCGTCACAAACTGGGCGACGCTCTCGCGCAGAAGGCGCTGCTCCTCGCTGAACTCGAAGTCCATCCGCCGGCGCCTCCCTACAGCTCCAAAACGGCTTTGGCGAGGATGTTCCGCTGAATCTCGTTGGTGCCGCCGTAGATGGTGGTGGCACGCGACGAAAGCCAGGTGCGCGTCACCTGGGTCTGCTCATCGCTGAATGGGGCGCCTTCCCAGCCAAGGCCATCAAAGCCCATGACTTCCCGATGGATGTCCGCCCGCTCCTGCGTGAGATTGGCGCCACACATCTTGAAAATGGACGAGGCCGATCCCGGGGCTCGCGCCCTCGCCTCTTCCATCGCGCGTCGCTGGGTGAGTCGATAGGCGTGAGAGTCCATCTCGAAGCGGGTGACACGCACGCGCATTTCGCGCTGAGCGATGTGGCCGTTCACCTCACCCACGTATCCCCGCACGATATCGGCAAGCCGCGGCGCATCTTCGCTCCGTTGGGTACCGCTGGTATTTACACCGCCGTGGGTGGAACGCTCGAACTGGAGCAGCCGCTTGCCGACGGTCCAGCCATGGTTCAACTCCCCCAGGAGATCTTCTTTCTTCGCAATCGCGTCCTCGAAGAAGGTCTCGCAAAAAGGTGAGTTGCCGCTGATAAGTCGAATCGGACGCACTCGCACCCCCGGCTGGTCCATATCGACGAGCAGGAAGCTGATCCCCTCGTGCTTGGGGGCGTCGGGGTCGGTGCGTACGAGACAGAAGATCCAGTCGCCCCACATGGCATCCGAGGTCCAGATCTTCATCCCGTTGATGAGAAAGTGATCTCCTTGGTCCACCGCGCGCATCGAGAGGCTTGCGAGATCGGATCCTGCACCGGGCTCGGAATAACCCATGCACCAACCCCCTTCGCCACGGGCGATCCTCGGCAGCCAACGGGCCTTCTGGTCGTCGTTGCCGTATTCGAGAATCGTCGGGCCGATGTAGTTGACGCCACGGCCCGTGAGGGGTGTGCGCGCATCGATCCTTCGAAGCTCCTCCATCAGCACGCCGTACTCGTCGCGCTCGAGTCCCGCGCCGCCGTACTCCACCGGCCAGGTGGGCACGGTCCAGCCCTTCTCGGCAGACCGCTCGAGCCACAGTCGCGTGTCCGGGTCCTTCACCGGGAGCTTTGTGCTGCCCCAGGAAATCTCCCCGGGGCCCCGCGCTCCCGGAGGACAGTTCTCCGAAAGCCACGCCCGGGTCTCGGCGCGGAATTCTTCGATGTTGCTCATGTCCTCTCCGTCGTCACTTCAGATGCTCCCTGAGAAAACCGTGCACCACCTCGTTGAAGGCATCGGGTGTTTCGAAGTACGAGGAGTGCCCCGCATCGCCCAGATTGACCACTCTCGAGCCTTCGATGAATTGCGCCGCCATCTTCACGATGTTCGGGGGAATCAGCGCATCCTTGTCGGCCGTCACGAACAATGTCGGCACATTGAAGCCCTCGAGATCGGCAGGCGTGACGGGCGCGGCCTGCGCAGTGCTGAGACGCGAGCGGTCTGCATTCAAATTGAACGCCTGAATGCGGTTGTACAGATGCGACTTGGCGCGGTCCTTCAGATGGAAGTCGTGCGCCACCGCCCAGCTGCCAAATGGCGGATCGGCCTCGGGGCGTGATTCGTTGGCAATTCGACGCGCCTCGACAATCTCGTCCGTGGTGATGGCCCCGATGGTGTGACTCATCACCAACGCCTGCACCCGATCCGGATTCTCGAGGGAAAACTGAAGTCCCGTGCGTCCTCCCATCGACTGGCAGACGAGCGCCGCGCGGTCGATGCCCTCAGCGTCCAGAACTGCCTTCAAGTCGGCGGCGAACGCGCCGGGATCGAAAGCCTCGAGGGGACAGGCCGAGCGGCCGAAGGTACGGTGATCGAAGGCAAGCGTGTTGTACTCATCGTAGAAATAAGGCACCTGCTGCCACCAGCTTGCGGCATTCCCGCCTGCGCCGTGCGCAAATACTATCCATGGGCGCTCCCCATCGCTGAGCGGCTCGTAGTAGATCTTTGCCGGACCCGAGTCGACGAACGCCATCTCTGTCTCCCTCGAAATTGTGCCAAGCACGATTTTCACTGTCTCACGCCGTGCGTGGCGGGTGCAACCCCGCGCCCGCCGCTGCCAGGTCGGAGCGGCTATGCGCGTCGTGGTGATCTGTGGTCTGATAAAAGCCATGTGAGAGTTGCTCGTCCGGTACGGGGCGAGAGCTTCCGATGTGAACTGCAGAAGCTAACGGAGACATCATGGCGCAGCCGCTGGAAGGCATTCGTGTACTCGACCTGGGTCAGATCTATCAGGGGCCTTACGCAGGCTTTCTGCTCGGCAAAGCGGGCGCCGAGGTGATCAAGGTGGAGCCGCCGACCGGCGAGCGACTGAGAGGACCCGGCGGTGAAAAAACCCCCATGGCGTTTGCGCTGCTGAACACGAACAAAAAGAGCATCACCCTGGATCTCAAACAGGTGCGCGGTCGCGAGCTCTTCCAAGAGCTGGTCAAGCAGGCCGACGTGGTGCTCGAGAACTTCGCCCCCGGCGTGATGGAACGGCTGGGCCTCGGCCATGAATCACTGCGCGCGCTGAATCCCCGGCTGATCTACGCGACCGGCACCGGATACGGCATCAGCGGCCCCGAGCGCGACCAGCTTGCGATGGATCACACTATTCAGGCGACCTCGGGTTTGATGAGCGTCACCGGCCCTGCTGACGGCCCACCCACGCGCGCCGGCGGTGCCATGATCGACATCCTGGGCGGCACGCATCTTTACGCAGCCATCGTCACCGCGCTGATGGGGCGCGAAAGAAGCGGCGAAGGGACCCTCGCCGAGACCGCGATGCTCGAGTCCATGTACTTCGCACTGTGTACCAACTGGTCCGACTTTCATCGCACGGGAGAGGTGCCGAGTCGGACCGGCAACCGCACACCTTCCGTGGTGACGCCTTACGGCAACTACAGGTGCTCCGACGGCTGGATCGCCATCATCTGCGTGTCGAACGAGCATTGGGAGCGTCTCGCGGAGGTCATCGGACGCGACGAGCTGAAAGACGATCCCAGCTTCGCAAACGCGAGAGGGCGCTTTGCGCAGGAGGCATCGATCAACGCCATGATCGACGATTGGTGCGGCGAGCGTTCCCGCGACGAGGCATACGGGTTGATGCGGGAGAAAAAGATACCGGTTGCACCCGTGCGCAACCTGGACGAGGTCAACAACGACGAGCACATGCACGCACGTGGCATGCTCGAACATCGTAACCATCCGGACATGGGGGAAATCGTGCTCGCCAACAGCCCCCTGCGATTTCCGGAAATCGGCCTGAACGAAATCAGCTTTCACCCGACACTGGGGGAACATAACGAGGAGATCTACGGCGAACTGTTGGGACTCGACGAGGAGACGATTGCATCGATGAAGGAAGAGAAGGTCATTTAGTCCGAACCCTGCCGAGCGGCTATAGGGAACCTCGAAAAATCTTTCTTTGAGCCGTGTATTCTGGCGTGGGAGCGACTTCAGCCGGGGGCGCCTACTCAGCCGCGACTCATGGGGCTCGCAAGTCGAAGCATTCGCGGCTAAAGCCGCTCCCACACCGGAGTCGCTCGCCCTCACCAGAGTCGCTTGCCACCACCAGCGTCACCCTCACCTAGAATCCCGCTCGGGTCCCCGCAGCGTCACGCCACCGTCGACGATGAGTGCCTGACCCGTGATGTAACGCGCTCGCGCACTGGCTAGAAAACATACGGCGTTGCCGATGTCCCAGCCCGTGCCTTC
>JAPULC010000146.1 GCA_027295305.1 Gammaproteobacteria bacterium | reverse complement strand
GCGTCCATGCCCCATAGCAAGTTTCCGGACTAGCTTGTTCCTGTCCCAAAAGGGGGCAGGAACTAGCGTCCGGGACAGGGATGTCGCGCCAGCCTTGCGGCTGGCGTAAGCAGGACCGTTTTTTGCGGAGCGCGGAGCCTTTTACGGAAGAGCGCGCAGCAAAAAAGCAAGGGCCTGGGAGCGCGGTGGGAGACCACCAAGATGAAGGCGAACTTGCTTCGCCGCAGCGTTGGAGGAAATTCGCCCGGATGGCGAATTTCGGGACAGGAGCTAGCTGGCGGGCGGTGAGGTGGCGAAGAACACCAGCAGCGTCATGTCTTCGTCGATCTCGAAAAAGGAATGCTCCGAGGTGGCGCTGACGTAGAGCACCGAACCTGGCTCCACCAAGTGATCCTTGTCCCCCACCTTCAGGCGTGCCCGCCCCTCGAGAACGTAGTACACCTCGTCATCGTCGTGAGAGCCCTGCATGTCCTTGGAGCCGGCCTTCAGTCGGTAGATGCCGCAATTCAGCGCGGGTACCCGAAGAAATTCGCGATACTCCACCGGGCCATCCTTTAGCTTCCGGGCCTCTTCGTGGACCTGAAACACCTGCCACATGATTTGCTTTCCCCCCTTGCTGATCTCGATGTTATCAGCCTTCGGCGGGGCAGGGCACGACGATGATGGATGTGGGCAGGGCATCGATCAGCGCCACCAGATCGATGTGTCGATGAACTGCGGGTGAGTCCGCGAGGATCAGTACCCTTGGATCGAGCTCGAGGCAAAGTCTTTCGAGTCGTGCGTTATCGATCTCGGAGAGCATGCGTTGCTTCGCATGGGTTGGGAGCGAGGGCACTTCGGGTTCTCCCGGAACCACGAGCACGCACAGATCGAGCCCCTCTCGTTCGGCAATCTGCTTCCCCATCCGAAGGCTTCGCTCGCTGCCCTTCGTGGCGTCGCTCAGCACTGCCACGCAGTGACCGGTATCCCAGGGTTCGTTCACGAACAGCATGCTCGCCTTCGGGTGTTCGACAATGCGCGTCACCGTGACGCCGTGCCAAGTCCTCGATCCGGCGGATCTCACCGAGCGGCCGATCACCACCAGATCGGTGTCGGTGGCTTCGCTCTGAATCACCCCCAGAACGTCGCCACGCCGGACGCTGAACGTGTGTCGTATGTGCAGCCGCCGGGCTTCCGTTTCGAAAGCCTCCCGGACCCGCGTCGCGTGTTCCCGGACGTCGTGCTCGAGATCGGTGGTCAGAAGCTCGCGTGGTCCCGGGACGGAGACTCTGACTTCGCGGGCACACGGGAGACTTGCGAGCCGGAAGAGTCGCTCGTCCTCCACATAGAGTCCGCGCAGCTCTACACCGGATTGGTCCATCAATGCAGCAAGAGCGGTAAAGATTTCGCTGCGTGGCGCCGCGGGATCGAGCGCAACCAGAATCCTTTGCACCCTGTCAGGGGTCTCGCTCATGCGTCCTCCTCGTCCTCGTTTGCAGGCTTTTTGATGCCGTTCGACTCGTCCTCACGCGTTTTGCGCGCGATGGCGGTAAGCTGCTCCAGACGCTCGGTCACCGCGCGATTGAATGTGCCTTCGGGATATGAACCTTCTTCGTCCGGCTCGCCTGGCTCCATGCCGCTCAGCAGGCGGATGGCATCATCCACGGTGGTGATCGCGTAGACGTGGAATTTGCCTTGCGCCGCCGCTTCGACCACGTCGGCTCTGAGCATCAAGTGCTTCACGTTGTCGGCGGGAATGATGACGCCATGGTCCCCCGTGAGCCCGCGTTCGCTGCAGATGTCGAAAAACCCCTCGATCTTCTCGTTGGCGCCGCCGATGGCCTGAACGCGTCCGTGCTGGTCCATCGATCCAGTGATGGAGAACGACTGCTTGAGGGGAACGCGTGCAATCGCCGAGAGTAGGGCACAGACTTCCGCAACAGACGCGCTATCGCCCTCGATTCCCCCGTAGGATTGCTCGAACACGAGGCTCCCCTGCAAGGACAGCGGCTGCTCGCTCGCGTAGCGGTGGCCGATGAACGAGGCGACGATCATCATCGCCTTGGTGTGGATCTTGCCGGCGAGGCGTGCTTCGCGCTCGATGTCCACGACCTCTCCGTGCCCGAGTCGGGCGGTGGCCGTGATGCGGGAGGGCTGGCCGAAGGCGAACTCTCCCACCTGCAACACCGACAGGCCATTGACCTGGCCGATTACCTCTCCGCTGATGTCGATGTGGATCGTGCCGCGCAGAATCTGTTCGTGCACGTCGGCGCGGATGCGATCGAGACGATCGATCTGCTGATGCACGGCGTCCGTGACGTGGCTTGCTTCCACACGCGCTGCATCCGCGGCGCGTGCGATGAAATCGGCTTCGCGCATCAGATCGATGATATTGCGGATGTGGGTCGAGAGGCGTTCGCTATCGCCTGCGCTGCGTATGTTCTGATCGATCACGGCGCCCACGGCTTCGCGGGTCAGCGGCAGCAGTTCCTCGCGGCGGGCAAGGGTCGCGATGAGTTGTGCATAGAGCACCACGTTGTCGTCGGATCGCTCGATGCGATCCACGAATTCCGCCGGCACCTTGAACAGCCGCGTGAAGTCCGGGTCTGACTGTGACAGCAGATAGTAGTGCAGCCGCGTACCGAGCAGCACGACCTTGACGTCGATGGGGATGGGCTGCGGATCGAGCGAGACGGGGGTTCCAAGACTCATGAGTTGCCCGGCGCTCTCGATGCGAATCTCCTTGTCGAG
The DNA here is from genome assembly GCA_027295305.1 of Gammaproteobacteria bacterium. Taxonomy (GTDB): domain Bacteria; phylum Pseudomonadota; class Gammaproteobacteria; order Pseudomonadales; family Azotimanducaceae; genus JAPULC01. Next base: position 3,973 of record JAPULC010000146.1, on the reverse strand, counting down.
AAGCGCTCGCTTGAGTGCTTCCCAGGCGAAGGGCTTGGTGAGAATTCGATCGGTCTCGACGATGAGGAATCCGCCGTTCGATCGATGCAGCGCGCCGCTGCGGATGAGGTTGAAGTCCGAGATGAGCGCGCCGAACTCGGCGCGATGCTCTATGCGACCGACGAGATTTTCCAGCGTTGGGTTGCTCTCGTAGACAATTGGCGCTCGGTCGATGTCGGCGTTGTCGACGATCAGATTGATCCGATAGCGATCGTAGAAGCGTTCGGGATCCGCCCTTGAAAAGAGCTGGGGCGCCGCTGGCGTCTCACTCTCGAGTGCAAGGATCGTTTGTGCGTGCTCGACGATGTCACTCTGTATCGCCGACAGCAGCTCCGTGATCTCGGGATAGGCCTGAAACGGCTCGCGCGCGGTGTTCACGAGCAGTCTCACTGACGCCTCGGTCATTTCACGCACGAGATCCTTCTGTGCTCTGACGAGTACCTGTTGGCGCCCTGGGATGTCCTGCATACGCTCCACGAGCTGGCGGGTCAGCTCTTCGATGACGTTGCTGATGCGCTCCCGGGTATCTGTGGGCAGTTCCTGGAACTGCTCGTTGTCGAGTACCTTCCCGTCCACCAGCGGGGCGAACGCAAATCCATGGGGTGTCTGCAGCAATGTCATGTCGTGTTTCTCGGCTTCCTGCTGCAGCTCTTCCAAATCGCGCTTCTGACGTTCCTCGAACCCCTTCGTGATCTCGTTGGAGCGAGTTTTGTACTCCTCCTCGTGGAACACCGCGGGGACCACGTTGCGAACGTCTTCGATCAGCTGGTTGATGGCGCGTTCCAATCGTCGCCCTTGACCTGCGGCCACACTCAACGCCTGGGGGCTGCTCGGAGAGTCGAAGCCGTAGACGTAGCACCAGTCGTTGGGAGCCGGTCGCTTCTCAGCAGCCTCCGCGAGCAGTTGCTCCACCACCGCGCGTTTCTCCGTGGCGGGTGCACCCATGGCGAAGAGGTTGTATCCCTCCGCTTGAATATGGGTGCCAAAATGGATCGCGCGGGTCGCTCGCTCCTGGCCGAGTATGCCGTCGAGATCGCCGATCTCCTCGGTGGTCTCGAAGGAGAGGGTCGATGCGTCTGTTTCGGGCCGGAGGCGCTGCGGTGCAATTTCGTCGTGCATGGCGGATCTGTATACGTGATGAAGCCGGGGGGCGCAAACCTCACCACTTGAATGAGGGCTCTCCGCGCAAGTCTCAAGATACTGGACGCCTTTGTGCTTTTACGAGATCCTCGCCTTCGTTCACCCGCCGTTGGAGGCGTTCATGGATCTCGTCGAGCTCGAGCGGCGCCTCGTCCCCTTCAGCCGGGCGATGTGCGAGGACCCCGAGGCCACCGTCTCGGACGTGTACCAGATGCCGGGGCACGCGGGGTTTTCCTATGGCTTCAGCGTGCGCTCGGGTGACGATATCTCGTCGTGGTATCTTCGATTGCCACCGCCGAACGTGAACTGGCGCGGCACCGCCGACGTCCTGCGGCAAGTGGAGATACTCAATGCGCTGGACGGCACCGATGTGCCGCACTGCTCGGTGAAGTGGTCCGGCGACGATCTCCAATGGTTCGAGTGCCCCTATTTCATCGTACCCAAGCTCGAGGGCGATACCGTCAAGCTCGCGCCCGGCGAGTGGGCATCGAAGCTTTCCGATGAGAAGCTTGTGGATCTGGGGAGCCAGGTCATGCAGGCCTTGGCGGGAGTGCACCGGGTGGATTGGCAGCGCAAGACGCCGTATCTGGGTGATGCCATTCCATTCGAGGAGGACGTCACGCGGTGGGATCGCTTCTACCAGCGCGCCGCAGACCCCGAGAAGCTGTCGGACGCACCCGAGGTACGCCGGAAGCTTCTGGAGCGCGTCCCCGCCGACGCGCCGGTGGGGGTCTTTCACGGCGATTTTCAGATCTCTAACCTGTTCTGCTCCTTGGAAGGCGATCTGCTTGCCGTGATCGATTGGGAGCTGGTGGGTCACGGCGCAACGCTCAATGACGTCGGCTGGATCTGCACTTTCAGCGATCGCGCTGCGTGGGCAGGTCGCAGCGGCGGCGCCGTCGCCGAGCGCGCCATCTTCCTCGATCCCGAGACCCTCGTATCACTCTATGAGGAAGCGTGGGGTGCGCCATTACCCGATGTCTCCTGGTTTCGGGCGCTGGCCGCGTACAAGTTCGCCATCATCACGGGCTTCAACCTGAGCCTGCACCGACGTGGGAAACGTCACGATCCCAGCTGGGAAGACACGGCGTATTCCATGCCGACCTTGCTCGCGCGCGCGCTGGAGTTGCTGGGATAGCCAACTGCCGCCGTCGGGATCGAAGACGTCCTCGATGCGCCGCTCGAACAGGCGCGCGATCTTGAATGCCAGGGGGAGTCCGGGATCGTACTTGCCGGTCTCGATGGCGTTGACCGTCTGCTGCGAGACCTGCAAGCGATCTGCAAGCGCCGCCTGCAACTCTACTTGACATCAGCTGATTCGGACCAAGCGGCGCTCGACCGCAGATGGCGCTCAGGTCGGGACGTGGGTGGTCGTGACCTCGGCGAGCAGACGGTCGTCGTCGCCGTGAACGGAAGTCCTGATCACCGTCACCCGTCGGCCCACGCGGACGGGACGTGACACGGCGCGGATGGTTCCTCCTTCCTGATTCGCGAGCATCACCGCGTGGATGTCGATGGCGACCATGAACCTCCGTTCACCGGTCTTCTCGAAATACGCCGTGTTGGCTGCGCCCGTCGACAGGTTGTCGGCGAGGGATATGATCACGCCGCCGTTGATGTTGCCGGTGGGATTGCAGTGATGAGGTTGGATGCGAATGCGGGCTGAGTGCTCGCCGTCGTCGTGGTCGAACTCCATCCCCAGATGCTCATCGAACGTCAAGGCGAAATCTCCTGTAAGGGCGCCGCAATCCTAACAGCTTGATGGAAAACGCCGCCCTTGCGGCCCTCGCGCCAAACGCAGGTCGGCCAGAAGCCTTAGCGCATTGGTGTATTGGTGCTTTTATGTAAATGTGCTAGGCTTTCCCATAATTCAAGCTTCCTTTGGTCAGCAATGAGCCGACTCACCATCACCTTGGACGATGAGCTGCATCGGGCGCTGAAGGAGACCGCTGCTCGCCAAGGCCGCTCCATTACCTCGATTGTCGAAGAAAGTCTCCGACTGCGTGGGATACGTGATCAGGCCAGTGCCAGCGCACTCGTGGCGCAGGCGCGCGCACGCGCTTGCCTCGACTCTGAGCAGGCCGTGGAACTGGCGGTCGACGAAACGCGTATCAGCCGCGGGCAGTGAATCCGGCGGTTTTCGTTGTCGACACCAACGTCGTGGCTGCTGGGCTGATCACGGGTCTCAATCGCAGCCCGGTGGCGCAGATTCTGGATGCAATGTTGTCGGGAATGCTGATCTTCCTGTTGTCGCCGGCGCTGCTGGACGAGTACCGCAATGTACTGCTCAGGCCGAAGCTCTCCCGGTTGCACGGCCTCGATGAGCAAGAAATCGATCGCATCCTCGAGGAGCTGACTGCGAACGCAATTTGGAGGGAAGCTCGAGCAACCGTTGCGGCACCGGATCGGGGCGATGATCATCTCTGGGCTCTACTGGCTGCACATGCTGACAGCATTCTGGTCACGGGCGATCGTCTGCTGCTCGCCCATCCGCCGGACAGGTCGTCGGTAATCTCGCCGAAGATTTGCGTTGATCGATTCCTAATGGAAGGTCGTACTCAGTAGTTAGTTCGTGTCCCGAAAGGGACAAGAACCAGCGTCCGGGACAGGGATGTCGCGCCAGCCTTGCGGCTGGCGTAAGCAGGACCGCCTATTTGCGAAGCCTTTTACGGAAGAGCGCGCAGCAAAAAGCAAGGGCCTGGGAGCGCGGTGGGAGACCACCAAGATGAAGGCGAATTTATTTCGCCGCAGCGTCAACAGAAACTCGCCAGGACGGCGAGTTTCGGGACAGGAA
>JAPULC010000145.1 GCA_027295305.1 Gammaproteobacteria bacterium | reverse complement strand
CCGCTCCTACACCGACCGCTGTGGTCCGCTCCAGCCGACCTCGTATGTTCACCGTGTATACTCCGCGGCTTCTGGAGAGGTGCCGGAGCGGTCGAACGGGCTTGACTCGAAATCAAGTGAGGGCGTAAGTCCTCCCAGGGTTCGAATCCCTGCCTCTCCGCCACACACCACCAAGCACAACCGAGAAGCATGGCCCTAGAACCAATCTTCGGCGTCACGACACAGAACTTCCAGGCGGAGGTCGTGCAGCGCTCGCGCGACGTCACCGTCATCCTCTACTTCTGGACCGATCAGGCCGCCGTCAGCGTGGAGATGAAAGAGACGCTGGAGCAGCTGGCTGGGCAATACCAGGGCAAGTTCGTGCTCGGCGAGGTGGACGTCGCTAAGGAGCCGATGATCGCCCAGCAGCTAAGGGTGCGAGGGGTGCCAAGCCTCAAGGTCCTGCGCGACGGCCAGTTGGTGGACGAGCTGGAAGGGCCTCAGGGCGAGGCGGTGCTCCGCGAGATGATGGACCGTCTGACGATGTCGAGTAGCGAGAAACTGCGAGACGATCTCCAGGTATTTCTCGACGAAAAGCGGTATGACCAGGCTCTCGCCATGCTTCAGCAAGCGTTGCAAGGGGAACCAGACAACCCCTCTTTCAAGGTCGAGCTCGCCGATCTCCTGATTCTCACGGGAGATCTCGATTCTGCGCGACAGCTATTAGCGAGCCTCGACGAGGCCATCGAAGAGCGCGATCGTCCCGCCGCACGTCTCGAGTTCATGGAAGAAGCGGCGGGTCTTCCGACACGCGCTGAGCTCTTGAGCAGCATCACAGAGAACCACGATGATCTCGAAGCCCGCTATGGTCTATGTGTGCGGGACGCAGTCGAAGAGCGCTTCGAGGAGGCACTCGAGCTTGCGATGGATATCCTGCGTCGGGACCGTGAATTTCGAGACGAGATCGGTCGCAAGACGATGATTCGCATCTTCAGTCTCCTCGGCAAAGGAAGCGAACTCGCGAAGCAATACCGCCGGCGCATGTTCAATTTCCTACATTGAGCGACGCCTGCGCTCTTGAGCGACGACTGCGCTCTGTTGAACGACGACCGCGCTCTCTCGTCGAAGATGGCGTCTCTCGAACGCTTGCTGGATCACAGGAAGCTCGGCCCGCACCGATTAGAATTCGATGGCTGAACTCGGAGACGATGGGTGCCACGGGCATTTCTGCTCATGCTGCTTGCGGTTGGTGCGACGGTTGCAGCCAACGACGTTGTGGTGCTGCTCGACAATTCAGGCAGCATGCGGGAGAACGATCCCGATCGGCTGCTCAAGCCTGCGGTCATCGAGCTGATTCAGCGCCTACCCGAAGATCTGCGGATTTCGGTCCTCAGCTTCGACAGCGAGCCAAAAGCCCTCATTGGACTGTCCGACCGTGCGGTAGACTTGGACAGCGCCCTCGAGAGCATCCAGTATCAAGGCCAATTAACGGACACGCCCGCCGCCGTCGAGCGCGCCCTCTACGAGCTGAGAAGTCGCGGCCGCGAGAGAGCATCGCGCAACATCTTGCTCATCACCGATGGAATCGTCGATCTCGGCGACGTGGCTGCGAGTCGCCGCGCGGAAGACTGGCTCACTGGGGCGCTCGTCAACCGGGCGATCCAAGACGGTATACAGATCCACGCCATTGCGTTCACCGAAGGCGCTGATTACCGAATTCTGCAAGGGGTCACCGAAGCCACGGGCGGCAGATACTATCGCGCCGCGGATATCGATGAGCTCAGAACGGTCCTCGACGAGATTCGGATGGTGCTGGCGCGCCAGCTGGCGGTGGGGAAGCGTGAGCTGGCAATCGGCCTCAAGCAGGCGGATGTTCCAGATATTCGACCGGTGATCACGATCACCCGACACGCCCCCGTGATGGTTGCGCCCCCCGACCCGACCGTAGGGGCACCCGTCATCCCCATCCCCAGTGAGAGCGCTCTGCGCTTGTGGGTTGTCTCGCTCGCGATGTTCGCCATGGTCGGCGTTGCCGGTGGCGCGGTCGCGCTGACGATCTTCCTCTATCGACGCCGCGTGAGCGTCACACCGCGCGCGAGAAGTGATCGGTTAGAGTATTTCCCAGAGTGCTATCTGGTGGATCTCGACGGAGTCACGCCATCGACGCGCCACGAACTCAAGAACAAGTCCAATATCATCTCGAGGCTGAAGAGTCCGCCCGACGACGGCATGAACTACATCTACATCCCGCGGCCCAACATCGGGCGTCGCCACGCGATGATCGAATACCGCAATCTGACGTTCTGGATCAAGGATCTGAGCTCGATGAACGGCACGCGGCTGAACGGCAGACGAGTGAGCACCGAGCAGCGCCTGAAACACGGCGATCGAATCAAGTTTCACACCTACGAGTTCGAATTCAGCGTATCAGACCTCGCCTACTCCACTGAAACCGAAGCCGCCTGGCAGTCTTGAGGCGCTGGCACCACCTCCTGGCGAAGGAGTTGCCAATCGCGGCTGCGCGCCCCGGGCTGAAGCCGCTCCTACGAAGAAAGGTCAATCCATCCCATGACCTCTCCCTGAATCGCGAGGGTGGTGGGCGCGACGAGCCCTGTTCGAGCAATGCACTCGCGCACTAGTTGCTGCCGGTTATTCGTCTCGCTGATGTGGCCCACGACGAGCTGTCGCAAGGGGCCCTGGCACAGTCCCGCCAGAAACTCGCCGGTCTGTGCGTTGCTCAAGTGCCCGAGAGTCCCGGCGATGCGCTCCTTCACCCTCGCAGGATACGGACCCCGCCACAGCAAATCGCGATCGTGGTTGGCCTCGATGAATAGCACATCGCAGTTCCCGAACTGAGCCCGAACGTGGTTCGAGATGTGCCCTACGTCGGTGAGCACGCCAAGGCGCGTGCCTGCGTCCTCCATGATGAACTGAACAGGCTCACGGGCGTCGTGAGGCACGGGTACGGGAAGAATCTCCAACGGTCCCATCCGCCAGGCTCTGTCCCCCGTCACGATCTCGAGCCGATCGATGCTCTCCGCCGACGTGGCGCGTGCAGTGCCAGCCGTCATGAACACGGGCAAGTCGAATTCCCGCGCCAGCGCCTTCACCCCTTGAAAGTGATCGCCGTGCTCGTGAGTCACGAGCACGGCGGTGAGGTCATCTGCGTCCTTTCCCAGCGCGACCAGCGCATCGATAGTCCTAGTGAGAGAGAACCCGCAATCCACCAGCACGCAAACCCCGTTTGCCTCCACCAGGGTCGCGTTCCCACGGCTCCCACTCCCCAACGAGGCGAGCCGCATCAGCGGCTCCAATCCGTCGGTTGCATCACGGAGCCAGCATCCGAGAGGGTGAGCGCAGGGGACACGACCCCGCAAAGCCCGGCTTCCACGCTCGCGCGCGCGCGCTCAGGTGGCATATTCGCGGATCAGCAAGAGCACCCGTTGACCCAGCTCGTCCGGCGCAGGCACCTCCCCTTGAAAAACTGAAACGTCGTAGCCTTCCCGCCACGGCTTCAACCGAATCTCCAACTCCTCAGAGCCGCTGAACCAATTGAAGAAACCCGATTCACCTTCGATGAGGTCGCGATCCATGTCCACCAACATGACCGCATTGTCCCGATCGGAATCCGTGACGTTGACTTCTGCATTGGCAAACGCGCTTGTCACCATGGCCCACGCACGGTTGTAATCCATCCGCAAGCGCAACACCGACGGGCTCGCCCCGTCCTTGGCGAGCCATGCTTTCGGTTTGGTGCTGATCTCCTGCGCGAGCATGCTGACGGCAACGCGGTCGAGATCGTCCTTGAGATAGGCGCCGAGCTCCATCAAAAGCGCATCCTCGACGTCGACGTTCCTCGATTTCTCCGGCCAGCCAAAGAGCGGCGCATCGGAGGCATCCAGATAGCGAATGTGAATCTCGCTGTGCCCCTCACGAATTCCCTGCTCGATGCGCAAGCGAAGCTCCACTCGCCTCGCACTCCGATCGGAGTCCGCGACGATCTGTCGTACTGCGTCACGATAGCGCCGGCCACGCGATATCGTGAACTCACCCGACCGAATGTAGCCTTCGGTCGGGACCTCCTCCACCGGCGCAACCCGGTTGTCCGCCAGGAACTGAATGACCTTCGGCCACACCGAGCGAGGGGCCTCTGTGATGACCAGCCAGCGTCGTTCACCCAGCTTTTGAACCTTCACGGGATCCGTGGCCCCCCGGGCGATCAATTGACCCGGTCGCGGTACCTTCTGGTTCCCCGTCAACCGCCCAAGGGACGACGTCGATGGCACCACCATGAGGTCCGATATGCTGGAATCGTCGAGACCCGCAGGCACTTCCAGGGGCGGCGCGACCCGAGCATCCATATACCCTCCCGTCCCGCCGAGACCCACCAAGCTGCAGCCGCCGGCTAGGACGCAGAGTACGAGAATGCTGCGAAACATGCTTTGAGTGACCTACTAGAGCTCCAGCTCGCGCAGGAGCGCCGCCAGCGGTTGCCTGAACTGCTCCGCAAGCGGCGTGAGCGGCAAGCGGATGCCCGCATCAATGAGCCCCAATTCATGCAGCGCCCATTTGACGGGGATCGGGTTCGATTCGACGAACAGCATCGCATGCAGTGGTTGCAGTCGCTCATCGATGGCTTCGGCTTCCTCGACATCACCCTCCAGAAATGCACTACAGAAGCGCGACATCAGTGCCGGCGCAGCGTTGGCGGTCACCGAGATGACGCCGCGCGCGCCAAGCTTCAGCATTTCAAACGTGCACGCATCCTCGCCCGAGAGTATCGCAAAGTCATCTGGACTCAGCTCCCGAATCGCAGTCACCCTCGCGACGTCCCCGCTTGCTTCCTTCACGCCGACGATCTGCGGAATGCTTGCCAGCCGCCCCACCGTCTCCGGCAACATGTCGCAGCCTGTGCGGGTCGGAACGTTGTAAAGCACCAGCGGCACATCCACCGCTTCCGCCACCGCAACATAGTGGCGAAAGAGCCCTTCCTGGGTGGGCTTGTTGTAATACGGTGTGACCAGCAGGCAGCCGTCGGCACCTCGCGCTTTCGCTTCGCGCGTAAGCTCGATGGCCTCTGCGGTGGCGTTGGCGCCGGTACCCGCGATGATGGGAATTCTCCCGGCCACACGCTCGATCACGTGCTCGATCACACCGAGGTGCTCACCGACATTCAGCGTTGCCGATTCACCGGTGGTGCCGACGGGCACGATGGCGTGGGTGCCCGCCTCGATGTGTCTGTCGATCAGTCGGTCAAGGGCCGCAAAATCGACGCTGCCCGCGCTCGACATCGGTGTTACGAGCGCAACGATGCTTCCAGAAAACATGGTCGCCCCTCCGCGAAAAGCCCAAAGAAAATGATGGTAATGGCCGCGTTGAGGGATCACAAGATCGCTAGTTCTTGTCCAGAAATTCGCCATCCGGGCGAATTTCTTCCCACGCTGCGGCGAAGCAAGTTCGCCTTCGCTCCCAGGCCCTTGCTTTATGCTGCGCGCCCTTCCGTAAAAGGTTCCGCAAAAAGCGGTCCTGCTTACGCCAGCCGCAAGGCTGGCGCGACATCCATGTCCCGGACGCTAGTTCCTGTCCCTTTCGGGACAGGAACTAGCTAGTCTGCGGCCTCCGCCACCGCTTGACGTGGCCAGGCGATGTAGATGGCCTTGATGAGGGTAGCCAGTGGGATG
>JAPULC010000144.1 GCA_027295305.1 Gammaproteobacteria bacterium | reverse complement strand
GCGATATTACGTCATCGCTCCGCGATGTCGCACAATTCGACGAGAATCCCAGCCCGATAGTCCGCGTGCGTGACGCGCGGCGTTTCAGTCGATCGCGAAGCAGTAGAACAAGCCATTGCCGCCGGTGCCGATGAGATTGCTTTGGCTGCAGCCTCTCGAGCCATGTGCGGAGTTCCACGATGTGGGATTGGGGCCACCCCCGGTTCGGTCATGATGCCCGACCAATGCACTGCCTTCACCACTGCTCGTCCAATTCCTGCAGGTGCTATCGGCGTCGCCGGGCGTGGCCGTGCCGCCGAGTTGCGAGCCCGTCAGGATGTCGTGCATGTTGGGCCGGTCCCCGCGGCCTTTGACGGTCTCGCCATTTTCGTCGAGAGAGGTTTCCTTGCCGAGATTGTTGTTGTCGCCGTGCAGGTCATCTACGTCTCGAGCCACGAGAACATCTCGAGCGTTGTACCAGGGGCCCTCTCCGATTCGGTCGCGGGCATTCACGGCCGCACCGCCGGTGGTGCTGAGGTACGCTCGCCAAGTGCGTTGTCCAGCGCCGGCTGCCTTGGCCAACGCTAGGCAATGTCCATCGGCACCGTCCAAACCACCGAGATCGGCCCCGTTACCGGGTCCCGCGCTGGTGATGAAGAAGCTCATCTTTTCAGGCGCCAGCGCCTCCTGCGCGAGGAGCGCCTGGGAAGAAAGCGTGGCGAGCACAATCACTGCGAGTGCGGATATCTTTTGCATCTGGCCCCCCATGGTCGATCGACGAACTCTACCGTAGATATCTGGGGTTGTCGGGAAATTGTGCGCCGGCTTGGAATTGGCGTCAGCTTGGATAGGGGTCAGACCCCTCAAACGTAATGCTTGACGAGGGATTCGCCGATCGGAAGATCGGTGTCGAGGACGGCTTTGCGCATGGCGTTCTTGTCCACCGCCACGCGCTTGAGATCGACGCTCACCGTGCCGTTCACCGCTTCCACGGTGGCGTACTCTGCGTGAGGCATCAAGGTAGGGGCCTGCCCTTTGACGTAGTCTTTGAACGGTGCGCCGACGCTTCCGGGATTCAGCAGCAATGTACCGCGGTGCTGGCGCAGCATCTGGATGTGCGTGTGGCCACCCGCCATCACGGTTCCCGTGTGGCCATTCAACATCTGGTCCAGCTCTTCGGCTGGGGTGGTGGCGAGCAGATCTTCCATGTGCGAGCGCGGCGTGCCGTGAAAGAGAAAGAGCGTCGAGTTGTCGTCCAATGCGATTTCCATCGTGGTCCGAAACCGCGTGAGAAACTCGAGCTCCGTGCCGGACATCAGGCTCCTGCACCAATCCACCGAATCCACCACCATCGGCGCTTGTGTATAGGTTTTGATCAGCTCCGGGTCGGTCAAGAATTCATCATGATTGCCGAGAATGCATGGGCACTCGAGATGCTCGAGGGTCTCCACGACGGCGGCTGGTTGGGGGCCGAGTGTTGCCACGTCGCCGAGGCACACGATCTGGTCGACACCGACGCGAGCGATATCGTCCAGCACCGCCTTGAGCGCAACTGCATTGGCATGAAGATCGGAGATCAACGCGACTCGCATGGTCCCTCCTGCGACCTCGCTCAGTAGGGAGTGTAGTCTTCAGAAAATCCCCCTGTCACCTGTTCATCTTCGGGAATGTGAAGCGCGCCACGATTGTGGCGAACCCGTACATGGCAGCCGCCAACACGATGGCGAAATTTTCGGCATCCAACGTACCGATCGCGAGCCAGCCGAACAGCGGACCCGCGGCTGCGCCCAGGTCGGAGGCGCTCACAAAACGTGCATAACGCCGTCCACCCTGTTTCCCGGCCACCCCCGATATCGTCGCGGTCAGTGCAGTACCGCACATGAAAAACACGATCACGCTTGCGCAGAGTGGCAGCAGCTCGGTGGTGTACGCGGCGAGCGCCAGCATTGTGGCGCCTGCGGCAAAAGCCCAAGTGGTCGCCCGCCGGGGCCCGAGCTCATCGCTGAGGGCACCTAGCCAGGGCGCGGCAATGGTATCGAGCAGAAATCGAGTTGCCAGCACCGCGCCGGTGAGGGTTGCGGCGCCCAGCGTGACACTGCCGATCATCAGCTCTCCTTCGAGGCGGCTATTGAGCAGAAGCCCGAGTGTCGAGATCACGAGCCCCGGACCCACGCCGCCGAGGGTGAACCCGAGAAGAAGAAGCCCCACCTGTCGTCCGGCGGCCTCTTCGCCATCGCTCGACAATGCCGGGGAAGGGATGAGCCTTTCCGGCGCCGCCCGCCAGCTCAGCGCGATGCTGGCAAGTCCGAGCACTCCAAGGGCCCAGAATGCATTCGCGTATCCGAAGAGATCGAACAACAGTGCACCACCGAAAAGCCCGACCACCGATCCGATGCGGGAGATCCCGTTGTAATAACCCATCGTCTGCGCCGTGCGCGTGCCGGGCACATCCTGAAGCAGTGCGAGCACACCGATGTGGCGAATGAATGACCACGCGAAGCCCCAGAGCAGCCGCGCGATCAGCATGAGTGCGAACGTCGGATAGAGCGCATACGCGAACGTGATGGTCGCACCCAGCACGAACGCGCCGACGAAAAGTGGCGCGGGTGCAAAGCGCTCGGAGAGCACGTGGGCGACGTGATTCGTGACGAGGCGGATCCACCGATTGGCAGACAGAAGAATTCCGACCTGGAACGGCAGGAGTCCCAGATCGGTGAAGTAGATGGGAAGAATCGCATACAGCGCTTGATCGCCAAGCAGCGAGAATGCGGTGGCCGAAGACACCAGCACAACCGCCTTGCTCGGGCGCGTCATGGCCATAGCCTAGATCTTCCTGTCCATGCCCCGGATCTAGTTTCCAGACGGAAACTAGATAGACGATCAACCGTCGTAGAACATCGCGGAGTGCAGGCCAACGACCGTTCTCTGGCGCGCTTCGTTGGCAAACGACAGCGCATCGCTGGACAGCTGGTTCAGTTGCTCCGTGGTCTTGAGCCGCTGTGCAATGTCGCGCCGTGCGTAGTGGATCTGAAGAAAGAAGCGACCGCCGTCGTCAGCGCTGGTGGGCATCCGGCGGTGCCACACATCCGAGACGAACAGGGCGACGTCACCGGCCCTCGCGATCAAAGGCAGGATCTTCTGCCCGTTGTAATCGAGTTCATAGTCCATGCGTCTGTCCATCGGCGGAAACCGCCCGGAGAGATGGCTTCCGGGAATCACGCCGGTGGGTCCGTCATCGAGGCCACAGTCGATGAGGTACACCTGGGTACCGATCGCAAAAACCGGATGCGGAATGTCCTTTGGCCACTCGACGCCTTCAGGCAAGGGGACATGAGGACCTGCATCGATGTGCCAGTTCTGTCCTCCGTGAAGGCCGGGTTGCCCCGCTGGGTTGCGCCACGCCGTGTTGGCGATGACGTGACAATCCTCACCCAGAAGCGGCTCGATCACCTCGAGAACCTTTGGATGCGCCACCATTTCCTGACAGCTTGTGCTGCGGTTCAGCATCTCATAGCGGAACATGAGGTCGTCTTCGGGTGTACGCCGCACGGATCGCCCGTCACCCGGAAGCTCGTCGAACACACGCTCGACCTCCGCTTTGAGGGCGCCGACCTCCGTGGGATCGAGCACGCCGCGCAGCACGGTGTAGCCTTCTTCCTCGAGCTGGCGGCTCGCCTGGGGGGCAGGATCGCTGCGAATGGTCAGATACCCGCCTTTGCGTGTGATCATCTCGGGACTCCAGCACTTCGCTCGTTGGTATTCTGCGGGGAGACGCAGCCCGCCTACAACTTCCCTAAGTAACTTCGTCCGAATGCCATGGCCATTGCCCCGTGGGAGCGGCTTTAGCCGCGACCGGGCGCATAGCGCCCGCTCTCCAACCGGACGAAATCGCCGGGCATCGAGCCCGGCGTTTTCGTATCGCGGCTAAGCCACTCCTACGGTCGTAAACCGCTACGGTGAAGTAGGCAGTTACTACCTTGGTAGGACAGAGTGCGCAGCGATCGGTGTGAGTTTTCAACCTTTTCAACCTATTGGGTTGTCACGCGAGAATCGTGCCAGGCACAATTTCCGACCGCACGCCTGCGGCCCCCACGGTCTCCTGCTATTTCGCTACGATCTGCGCTTCTTCCGCCATCGATGCAATCAGAATGCCCTCGCGGTTGAAGATCTCTCGGCGACTGAG
>JAPULC010000143.1 GCA_027295305.1 Gammaproteobacteria bacterium | reverse complement strand
CGTAGGAGCGGCTTCAGCCGCGATGCGAAAAAGCCGGGCTCGATGCCCGGCGGTTGAGTCTGATCGGGCGAGAGGGCGCTGCGCGCCTGATCGCGGCTGAAGCCGCTCCTACAGGGCAATGGCCATGATACCGAAAGAACGTAATTTGCGAGTTGTAGAATGGTTGGACGTTTTACGCCGCGTGCGCCCGTTGCCATGCGCTCGTGACGAGCCGTCGCATTAGCTCCTCGAAGGACAGGCCCGCTGCACTGGCGGCATCGGGATAGAGACTCGTGGGGGTCATGCCCGGCAGGGTGTTCACTTCCAGCAGGTAGACGCGATTGTCGCTATCGACGATGAAGTCCGCACGGGAGAGCTCTCGGCACCCCAGGATCGCGTGGGCTTCGCAGGCAACGCGCTCGATCTCGGCCAGCACGCTCTTGGGTAGCTGGGCCGGCACGATGTGCTCGCTCAGGCCGGGGGTGTAGCGATGCTGGTAGTCGTACCAAGTGCCCTTAGGCGTGACGATCTCGATCACCGGGAGGCTCGCGGGTTTCTCGCCATAGAGATCGAGCACGCCGGCGGTGATCTCGCGCCCGTGCACGAAGCGTTCGACGAGCACGCGATCGTCGAACTCGAAGGCCCGATCGATGGCGCTTTGCACGTCTTCGTTGCCACGCACGAGTGTCACCCCGAGAGCGGAGCCCTGCGTCGCCGGCTTGACCGCCACCTCGTGACCGAGCTGATCCAATGCTTCCTGTGCCGCTCGGCGGGTATTGCTCGGGTCGAGAATGGCCACATCGTCCGGCACCGTCAGACCGATGGCGCGGAACACCCGCTTTGCCAGGAGCTTGTCCATGCCACACGCGCTCGCCACCACGCCACTTCCGACGTAGGCCATGCCGAGCATCTCGAGAAGCCCCTGTAGCGTTCCGTCCTCCCCGGGGGAGCCATGAACCGCGGGATAGATGACGTCGGGTTCGAGCCTTTGAAGCGCGTGAATCAGCTTCGCGTCCATCGCCACCATTTCGACCTCGGGAAACGAGGCGCGAATGGCGTTTGCGACACCGTTGGCCGTCATCTTGGAGACTTCGGCTTCGCGCGAGTCGCCGCCGTAGATCACGACGATGCGTTCCGGCGCGGAGGAGGGCGTGGAGCGCGCCGAGGTGCTCATGAGGGGCACTCCAGAAGCGCTGTCAGCCGTTTGATCTCGGCGCGCCACTGCGCCTGGAGCTGCGGCTTCTGGAACTTCGGCTTGCGTTTCACATCGGCTTCCAGCTTGGATTCGAGCTCGAGCAGTCGCGAGAGAATACTGTCCTCGTCCTCCGGCTGCGGATCGGCTGCGCGCGGCGCAGGCGTTCTATCTTCTGCGGGCTCGAACTCCCATAGAGGCGCGTAGGTTTCCTGCAGCTCCCCCTCGACGATGGCAAAGAAACGGTTGCAGACGTTCTGAACGAAGCGTCGATCGTGCGCCGTGACGATGAGGCTCACGTTCAGGTCGAGGAGCTGCGATTCCAATGCTTCGCGGCCCTCGATGTCCAAGTGATTGGTGGGCTCGTCCAGCACCAGAAGACTCGGCTCGAGGAGCTCGAGGAGCACGAACAATACCCGAGCGCGTTCGCCGCCGGACAAGGTCGTCACGCGCCGATGATGGCTCGTGAAGGGAAATCCCGCGCGGATCAGGGTTTGCTTCGCGACCTCGTCGCTCACACGCGCGCGTTCGGCCACCACAGTGCGCATGCTGCCGTCGGTCTGAATCTCGGCGAGCTCCTGGTCGTAGTAACCGAGACGGCATTGCGGGCTGAAGCACTGCGCGCGCTCGCGTTCGTTGCGATAGAGCCGCACCAGGTGTTTCAGGAACGTCGTCTTGCCGGTGCCGTTCGGCGCGAGAATGGCCACCCGATCTCCCGGGCGCACCTGAAAACGTTCCAGATCGAACAGATGACGCCCATCCGGTGTGTCGATGGTTTCGTGCTCCAGCATCACGAGCTGGCGCGAACGTGCCTCGTCGGCGCTGATGTTGAGATTCAACTTCGAGCCCTGAGTGACGAAGGTGCGCTGCGCCTCCGCGCGGTCCGCGCGCTTCGCTATGGACTTGGCCTTACGGGCAAACTTCTCGTTGTCGTAGACCTTGCCCCAGATCGCGAGACGCTTGGCGGTCGCCCGAAGTCGGGCAATCTCCTTGTCCTCGGCGGCGCGTGCCACGGCGGCGGCAATGTCTGCGTCGATGAGCTTCTCGCGTGCCTTCGAGAATGGCAGATCGAAGGCGTAGCAACGCGTATCGCGCAACACCACCGTGCGGGTCGTCACGGCATCGAGAAAGTCGCGATCGTGAGAGACCACGAGATAGGCAAAGCTCGCATGGCGCTCGAGATAGTCCTCGAAGCGCAGCAGCGTCTCCCAATCGAGGTGATTGCTCGGTTCGTCCAATAGCACGAGATCGGGGTCGTTGACGATCGCTCGGGCGAAGGCAACGAGATTCTGCTGACCACCGCTCAAGTCGCAGCACAGTTGCCCCCAGGAACCCTCGTCGAAGGCGAGCCGCGACAGCACTTCCTCCGCGCGATGGGGATCGGTAGTCTCGTCCAATCGAGCTTCTACCGCCCCGAGCACGGGCTGTGCCGCCACCTCGTCGCTCAGAAACTGCTCGACCATCGACAGGCGCAAGCCGCGCTGGCTCACCACCTCGCCGGTGTCGGGCTCCATGGCCCCCGAGAGCAGCGACAGCAGCGTCGATTTGCCACTCCCGTTGTAGCCCACCAGACCCACGCGATCCCTCGGTTCGAGGCTCAGCGACAGGGCCTCGAAGAGCCGGCGATCGCCGAGGGTATGCGCGATGTTTTGACAGCGCAGAAGCGAGCTCATGATGCGGGCAGGTTATCGATGGGAACCGGCTCGAGGTCATCGGCGGGTGCGAAGCCGAAGATGCGCGCGAAGAAAAAGTACTCGCCGTCGATGGCGCGCATGATGTTCTCAGCCTTGCGAAAACCGTGCTGTTCACCTTCGAACGGCACGTATGCCACGGGGATGCCTTTCTCGCGCAGCGCAGCCACCATGGTTTCGGCCTGGCTCGGCGGCACCACCTTGTCCTCCAGACCCTGGAAGAAGATCACGGGACACGAAAGCTCGTCCACGTGATAGATGGGTGAGCGGGCATCGTAGGTCGACTTGGCCTCGGGGTAGGGGCCGATCATGCCGTCGAGGTAGCGCGACTCGAACTTGTGCGTATCGCGAGCCAGCGCCGCGAGATCGCCAATGCCGTAGTGGCTCGCGCCGGCAGCGAAGGCGTCGGTGAAGGTCAATGCGGCCAGTGTGGTGTAGCCGCCGGCGCTCCCGCCGCGGATCGCCACACGTTTGGGGTCGATGAGATCTCGACCTTCGAGAAACGCGATACCCGCCACGCAATCTTCGACGTCGGCGATGCCCCACTGATTCCTCAGCAGGTCGCGATAGGCACGGCCATAGCCGGTGCTGCCGCGATAATTCACATCGAGCACGGCCCAGCCGCGGCTCGTGTAGTACTGGATGCGTGCGTTGTAGCCGATGCCGGTGGCTCCGGTCGGTCCGCCGTGGGTGGTGACGAGCAGCGGCGGGCGCTCGTCCTTCGGACCTTCGAATTCCGGATTCTTGGGCCGGTAGAAAAAAGCGTGCGCATCGCCCACTGTCGTTGGAAAACGAATCGCCTCGGGAACGGAGAGGTAGCGTTCGTCGAGGGCCTTGTCGCTCGAGCGTCTAAGCACTCGGCTCTCGCCGGTGACGGCGTCGAGCTCCACGAGCTCGGCGAAGCGCGTGGGTTGCGATCCGACGAAATAGAGCTTGTCGCCGCGCACACTCGGGGCACTCAGCTGAGCGTAGGGGGTGTCGATGGTCTCGAATTCCCCCGACGCTACGGTGAGGCGTCCCAACGATTCTTCCCCGTCGCGCTGTTTCACGCAGACGATGGTTTCATCATTCAGAAAAGCGTAGGTGCGTGCACCGAAGGACCATTGTGGACGACCGTATTCTGCGCTTTCCTCGCGCACGCATCGTGCGCCATGCCCGCCTTGGGCGCCATCCCCGCCTTGGGCGCCTTCTTCGCCTTGTTGGTAAATGTTCCACCAGCCGCTGCGATCGGAAACGAAGAAGAGTTCCCCGGCGGGGGACCACTCGGGCTGAAAGATCGATTCGGTGTCTCCCCCCGCTATCAGCTTCAGATTCGCGAGGCTGCCGTCGTCTCGCACGTCCGCAAGCCACAACCGGGTGCCGTCCCACGGCATGTTGGGATGATCCCAGGTGAGAAAGACGAGCTTGGAGCCGTCAGGAGACAGCCGTGGGTTGGCGTAGAAGTCGTGGCCTTCCGCGAGGCTCTCGACATGGCCGCCCGACAGATCGACCGCAGCGATGTAGTTCCGCGCTTCGCGGCCGTCGGCGTGCGCCTCGCACACGCAGATCAACCTGTCACGGGGCTTGTCCATCACCGTGTCGGCATAGCGCAATGGGCCTTCGGCGGTGACCGGTTGCGGCTCTCCGCCCTCGACGTCGACGACGTAGATGCGCTGATCTGCGAAGTTGCTGAAATAGATCCGCTGAGCGTCCACCAGGACGTTGCGCCCGCCGTATTCGTGGACGCGGGTGCGGGTGGTGAATGGCGGGGCGAGCACGTCGATGGCATCGCCGTTGCGATAGGCGACGATGACCTGACGCCCCCCTTCCTCCGGCCTCCCTTCGATCCAGAACAGAATGTCATCGCCGGGAATCGCGCCGCCGATCGAGACGACGCTCGAGATGACGAATTGGGAGGTGATGGGTGAGCGCCAGGCGCCGTAGGGTGAGACTTTCATGACATGTTCCGTTTATTGGTGTTCCCGCTGCCCGGGAAGAATGCTGTCTCGATCGTCGACGTAGGTCCATCGCTCATGGCCGCGCCAGGCGCCATCGATGAACAGAAACGCCGGCGAATAGCCTTCCTTGGTGAAGCCGCAGCGTTTCACGAGTGCAATGGAGCGATGGTTGCCAGGTTGGATGTTGGCTTCGAGCCGGTGCAGCAGGAGATTCTTGAACGCATGATTCTTCGCGAGCTCGAGACCCTCGATCATATAGCCCTGACCCGAATAGGTGGCACCTGCGTAGTAGCCGAGAGATGCGCTGAGAAGGGCGCCGCGCACGATGTTGTTCAGGTTGATGACGCCGACAATGCGCCCGTAGCTTCGCTCGCAGACCAGTAGCCCTTCGTTTTCGTCGCGTTCCATGCGCTCGACGTACTGCTCGAACGCCGAAGCAGAGAGGGGCGGGAAGATCCACGGATGATGAAGCTCACGGCTCTTGTGCATGAGCGCAAGGAACTCGTCGCAATCCGCGAGCGCCACGTGGCGAAGCCTGACGCGCGTTGAGCTGAGCGGCTGGTTCAACGTCGATCCTCCCCGTTGAGGCTCATGCCAGGGGCCCCATGACGGAGCCGGCGCCTCGATCACGCAGCCACACGGTTGCAAACTCGTCGATGGCATAGGAGCGGCGCACCTCACCGAGGTTTGCGGCGGCCGGATCGTTGACGACGACACGATCCTCATCGAAGCCACAGACGACCACCAGATGCCCGTCGGTTTCGGCCAGGGCGGAGCCGTTGAGCTCACCGGCGGCGTAGCGCACCGAGGCAACCACGGGAAGCCCGGCGTCGAGCAATACGGCGGCTTCCTCGAGGGAATCGAACGTGCGCACCGCCGCCACCACGCCATAGCGGCTTGCGGCATAGAGGCTCTGAGGCCAGACGCCGTAGATACCGCTGCCGGGATCGTATGCGCGGCGGCTCACCTCGAGGAGATCGGCCTCGAGGCCGAGCCTCTGCATCGACATGGCGAGGCAGGTGGGCGAGCAGATGCGCATGGCGATCTCGGTGGGGGCATCGCGCTGGCAAAGCGCGGGCACGTCGATGAGCGCGGTGCTGAGCTTGCCTGGACTGAGAACGTCGAGCCTCGAGTTGCGTTGGCTGACACCCAGAAGCATGGGCCGCTGCTCGGGGGCTGGCACACTCTCGACCTCAAGCACGAGTGACGCCTGCTCGACGTTCGCGAT
>JAPULC010000142.1 GCA_027295305.1 Gammaproteobacteria bacterium | reverse complement strand
TTGGATCGTAGGAATCATTGGGGAATTCTATCGCTAAACGTCACTTGGTGTTTCCCGTCCGAGTTCCCCAGCGTTTCTGTGTTTCGCCCCAGAGCGTATTGAAAAGAGTTTGTCGCAATACAACCCGCGGGGAGGGAGAATGTCATGGACCTTGGCGCCGTCGAGGCCGAGGCTTAGCGACCAACTCTTAGGTCTCATGGTTGCACCATGTCACATCGCGGATTCCCCATCGACGCATCGATCGTCTCGGCTCAGGCGCTCCTTGTCCGAGTCCTGCCCAAGTATCGGCTGAGGGGGCCGCTGTCTTGCAGATTTCTGCATAGGGGTTTGAACGATACGTACACGGTTCAGGCGGGAGCCTCGACGTACTATTTGCGCGTGTATCGTCACGGATGGCGAAGGAAATCAGAGATCGATGCCGAGGTCGATATGCTCAACTACCTCGCCAGGCAGCGCCAGCCAGTTTCTCATCCGGTCAGAAGGAAGGATGGGGCTCATCTCACTCGGATCGCGGCGCCTGAAGGTTCGCGCTATGCAGTACTGTTCACTGAGGCAGCGGGTAAGACCCCGCGCTTCGACGTCGCTGATTGCAGACAGTACGGTGAGATCGTGGCGGGTATCCATGCGGTCATGGATCGACGGCGAGAAGATACCCGGCGCTTTCACCTCGATCTAGCGCATCTAATTGACGAGCCACTCAGGCACATCGAACCATTCCTGGCGCATCGCACGGACGACCTGGAGTATTTGAAGCGCGTCTGCAGCGTATTGAAATCAGGCATAGAAGGCTTGCTGCAAAAGCAGCTTCCCGAGTACGGGGCCTGTCACGGCGACCATCACGGCGGCAATGTTCATCGGGATGGACAGGGCAGGATGGTCTTATTTGATTTCGACTGTTATGGCTACGGTTGGCGAGCCTATGACCTTGCCGTATTTCTATGGAACTGGTCGCCCCACTTTGGGTTTGATCGGACCGGCAAGGCGAAGATGGCAAGACGATGGAACGCCTTTCTGGAAGGCTATTCTCAGGTTCGATCCCTCACCGATAGCGAACTGAGGGCAACCCAGTTATTCGTTCCGATTCGCCGCATCTGGTGGTTGGGCATGCACACCACTCGCTCTGCGGAGAGCTTCGGCGTCGGATTCATCCAGAATAATTGGTTCGATCGCAACATCGGCCTGATCAGGCAGTCGATCGAGCACCACCGAATTCACTGACGCCGAGTTCGCTTCAATCGTCGGTCTGTGGAACGATCCGATCCGACAAGTTGAAAAAGCTGAAAAAGTTGCAGGCGGGCTGCGTCTTCTAAGCGTTAATCGCGAAGGTGGGCTTTGTAGATGTTCGCCCACTTCCCCCGCACCAGAACTCGTGCTTCTCGCGACCATTCCACGCCTGAATCTGTAAACGCGCTTTCCAGCATCTGTGCTTGATCGGTGAGCAACACCATGCGCCCTGAAGGTTGCAATGTGCGTTTGAAGTTGCCGATCAAGTCCCGATAGAGCGATTCGCTCACGGAATACTGATGCCCCCATGGCAGGTTGCAGAGGATGCAGTCGACGGGGTCGTCGTGCAGTGACTCGAGGGCATCGGCGATGCGCAATGTCGCCTGATCCCCGAGCCGCGATTCCGCGAGGGCTATCGCGTCGTGTGAGACGTCGGACCCGATGAACTTCGCACGGGCGTTGAACGCGAGACCCTCCAACAGGAGTGTTCCCGTTCCACACATGGGATCCAGGACGATTTCGTCTTCGCGAGGGTTGGCCACGGCAACCATTGCGGCCGCGAGGGTTGGCCGCAAAGCCGCTTCGCGCTGTGGCGGCTTCATGCCGCGATACTTGAACGCCTCGTCGGTCAGGCGCACCGCAAACGTCGCTGGGCCGGACCAGAACACCCATATCTCGAGTTGCGCCGGATCGTGACAGCGCCACCGCGGGAATTGCTGCGCAACCAGCATCTCGACCTTGCTCGAGACCTCGCTTCGGCGCAGATTCCGGTCCTTGTCCTGCTTGACGAAGCACGCGAATGTGGTGGTCTTGCGACTGCCGGAGCGCCGGTCGTCGAAGCGGTTTTTCGCCTGCACTGCGGCCAAGACAGCATCTTTACTGACGATTGCCCCCAGCCGCGCGAGATCGGCCGAGCGCTCGATTTTCGAAAGACGGCCCAGGTCGATCAGCACATCCTCCACGATCCTGAGCTCCCGCAGCCGAGGCAGGTTCTCGGCGCGCACCCCGAATGACAGGTGATCGTAATTTCGTATGCGGGTGCGCTTGACCTCGGTCTCGATCAGAGGCGTGAGCTCGCGAGCGGCTAGATCACCGAGGCCTGCAAAGCAGACCGCAGAGATGGGGCTGTGACCCGGGCGAGTGTGTGCGCGTCTAGCCACTAATCCTCAGAACAAGCGGTCCTTCCAGGTTCGAGGGGTCATCGAGGTCGTGATCTCCAGCTCGGCTTGGTACTCGAACGGCTTCACGCCTTTCGCCTGGATGTAGCCCACCATGGATCTGAGTCCACTCTCGAGATCGACCCGAGGGGCATAGTCGAGCAGCGCCCGGGCTTTGTCGGCGGAACAGTTGGCCAGATGGACCTCTTGAGGTCTGGCGCTTACGTAGAGTGGATCCAGATCGAACTCGATGATTTGCGCGATCTTCGCCGCGAGCTCGTTGATCGTGATGAAGTCGTCGTCGGGACCCAGGTTGATGATCTCTCCGCTGAGTCCCGCGGATGTTCCTACCTTCACCAACGGGTCCACCACATCCTGCACGAAACTGAAGCAACGCTTCTGCGTGCCGTCGCCGTAGATGATGGGTTGCCTGCTCTGCAGCATGAGATTGATCATGATGCTCGCGACACTGCGGTACGGGTCATCGTATTTCTGTCGCGGCCCGATGATGTTGTGAGGTACCACCACGACGTATTCCATGCCGTGGACCTGGCACAGATTTCGAAGGAGCAGCTCGACGCTGTATTTTGCAATGCCGTAAGGATCCTGAGGTTGCGGCATCATGTCTTCCGTGAACGGCACCCGATCCTGAGTTCCATAGCGCGCCATGCTGGAACAGAAGACGAATCTTCCTGCCCCGTTGGAGATGGCCGCGGTGATCAGCGACACGGAGGCTTGCACGATATTCTTCGTGACGAAGTGGGGACTGAAGACGCTGAGGCCTTCGTAGGCCGTGGCGGCACAATGGTAGACCAGCTCGCAGCCGCGGGTGATCTTCACCATCGACTCGAGATCCACCACGTCGCACTCGTGGAACTCGACCTGGCCCGCAACGTTGTCGAGATAGCCGCCCGTCAGATTATCGCAGCCGACGACGTCGTGGCCTGCTTCGATCAGCGCGTCCGCAAGGTGGCTGCCAACCAGACCCGCTACTCCGCTCACGAAGACCTTCAAAATGCCAGGTTCCCGGATTCCTGCCCGCGCAGTCGATAGATTCTGCCGGCGAGGTTGGCGAGGGACTTGACGTCCTTGAGCTTGGTATGGTCGATCTCCAGCATTTGCAGAAATCGTCCGTACCAGAAGGAGAAGTCTTCGTAGTCCTTGTAGATCTGCAGGCTCTTCTTCTTGAAGTGCCAGGGCTTGAATCCGGAATAGTGACAGCCGCAAAGGAGATCGAGGCTCGGGTAGCCGTTGAAGGAGCTGAACTTGATGTCGATGCTCGTCCACTCCCCGGACCATCTCATGGTCAGATATTGCATGTCCGGCCATTTGAACAGATCGCCGACGTAGCGCTGAATCTCTGGACGGCCGACGTCCTCCTCGATGCTCCGAAAATCGGCAAGCGAGGTATCGAATACGTAGAGCGATCCGTTCAAGCCAAGGTTCGTCACATCGGTCTTGACTCGGTCGGTGATCTCGCGGGGGATGCGCTCGCCATGCTTGCACAGCGGTTCATAGCGTGCGTGCCAGTTCCACTTTCCTTCGGTGCGGATCGATTCGGGAAAGATGAACTGGCCGTTCTTCTGGCTCTCGAGGCAATAACTCTTGTTCTCGTTGATGATGCCTGCCGGTGCTCTCAGCGTGAACAGATTGTCGAAATGCCGTATGGGATAGACGTCTGCGTCGAGGATGCACACCTTCTCGTAGTTGAATCCCAGGTCGCCGTCTGGCCCGAATCTCAGGCAATGCAGTCGCGTAAACCACAGCGGTCGATCCTGGCGCCCCTTTCTGCTCTTGTGGGGAACGAAGAATTCCTTCACATCGATGACGTGATCGTAGAGGAGGGCAAGCGCGTGCTTCGCGTCCTTCGAGACCTCCTTGGTCACCATGCAGACGGTGTCGGCCCCGCTTCGCTGCTCTTTGAGGCCATACGCGAGCATCAAGGCCGATGCGAGGTAGCTGTCGTTCATCATCAGAAATGTGACGAAGGCATACCTTGCCGTGCCGTCAGAGCGTCTCATGTCATCGGGGTAGGTCTCGAACTGTTCGAAGAACCGGCTCGAGTGACCCGCGATGTCTGGTGATTTCTCGAATGCCATGGAGTCCACAGGCAACCACGTGATCCACGATTCAGCGCAGGTTAGCGAGGATGCGCTGTGTTGGAAACCGCGCCGGACGTATCGAAAGGCGGTCCAGGCGCCCCACGCGGCTACATATCGGTGGTGAGAGCGCAGCGTCCCTTCGGCTTGTGGCGGGCTATGCTTCAGGTTGGTATGGCTTTAATTGAGCCCTTCCGCCGCCGGGGCGGAAATCAGGCGACTGGCGGCCCTTGTGGAAGCTCGAGGTCGAAGCCGCAGGAGACAGTTTCGACGGAGGACAGTCGATGACGCCGAAGCAGCTCGGGCAATCCGTCATGATGCGGGCGGTGGCCAGTCGCTGGCTGCCCAAGGTAGTGCATCTCGTGTGGGAAGGGATGCGGCTTGCCAAGCGCGAGCCCCACAAGGTCCATTACTTCCACCAGATGGATGATCCCTACAGCTTTCTCACGGCACAGGCGCTCAAGCCGTTGTTGGAAACGTATCGGGTGGAGCTCGTGCCGCACCTCGTGGGACCGCCCTCCGACGAAAATGCCCCGGAGCGCGGATTGCTCAAACGTTGGGCAAGACGCGACGCGGCGGACGTGGCCTCTCAGTACGGGCTCGAATTCACCGATCGCGGCGAAGATCTGTCACCGACGGTGGTGCATGTCTCGCAACGTATCCTTGCGAGTGCCGCGCCGAAGGATTTTCCAGGTTGGGCCCTCGCCGTGAGCCGTGCGGCATGGGGCCGCGACCATGGTGTTCTCAAGGCGCTTTCCAAGAAATTCCTGAAGGTCGATGCCCCGGGACTCGAGGCAGAGATTCTGGAAGCCACGGAGCTGCGTGACAAGCTCGGTCACTTTGCGGGTGCGACGTTCTTCTTTGGAGGCGAGTGGTATTGGGGCGTCGATCGTTTGATTCACCTCGAGAACCGGCTCGACTCGATGGGGCTTGCGCGCCCGGGCCAGAAGACGCCGCTGTTTGAACGCGCACGGGAATTCGTGCCCCAGCGCACCGATGCCTCTGCCCTCACCCTCGAAGCATTCGTCTCCGTGAGAAGTCCCTATAGCGCAATCGCCATGCCACGGATCATGGATCTCGTGCGTGAGGCCAAGCTCAACCTCGTCGTGCGTCCCGTCCTCCCGATGGTCATGCGCGGCGTGCCTGCCCCCACGGTGAAGGGCCTCTATCTCATGCAGGACGCAAAGCGGGAAGCGGACTACCAGGGTGTACCCTTCGGGAAGATCATGGATCCGGTCGGGCGCCCGGTGGAGCGGGCATATTCGCTTTTCGGATGGGCACGCAACCAGAAGAAGGAAGCGGCATATATCTATGCGTGCCTGGAGGCCGCGTTCATGCAGGGCATCGACCTCGG
>JAPULC010000141.1 GCA_027295305.1 Gammaproteobacteria bacterium | reverse complement strand
TTCGAATGTTCTTTAGTTCGCAACGAGGCGCCAAATCAGCATTCTGTAATCGAGTATGTTCGTCTGGGTGTTTGTTTCTATCTGGCTCGAAGATCACCGGTGACCGCTTATGGCCGAAAGCGGACGGTCAGAAATGGGCCGTAAACGTCCGCTTACGACCCAAAGCGGTCGTTCGGAGCAAGGCCCGACTGGGCATGCCGTCCTGATAACCTATTCCCTGGCTCTGAACTGGGCCAGGCTACAGTTTTCCCAGGTCTTGAAGGCCCGCCTGAAGTTTGCCGCATCCTGGTAGCCGAGTTCAGCGGCGATGGGGCGGAAGGTCGGGTGTTCTTTGCCAGCTCGGATTTTTGCGAGGGATCGCGTGGATACATCGATGGAGCCGTGGGCTCCGGCATCAAGGTCGCACAACAGATCAACGAAACCCTGGGTTGAAGCGGATCTCGCTGTCGAAGTAGCCCATATCCGAAAAGCCTAAGTCAACACAAGCGTCCCAACGTCCTTTCCGCCTCAGATGCCTACCGCCTGTTTGAGCTCCTCGAGGGCATCACCCAGATGGTCGATCAGCCGCCACACGTCGGGGACGAGTTCCCGGCAGGAAATGAGTCCGAAGTCCAGATTGTTCATGTAGCTCTGCACGGTGATGTTCAGCCCCATGCCGTCACCGATGGTGGAGACGGGATATGAGCCGACGACGCGTGCGCCGGCGGAGTAGAGGGGAAAGTTGGGGCCGGGCACGTTGGAGATGACGACGTTGCAGATTGGGTCGATTCGGTCGACGAGGCCAGTGCGGGCCACGGCCCGCGCGGCGCGCGCAGCGAGCGCCGGCGTCGCGAACTGCGCGAAGTCGGCAAGCAGGTTCGCCGGAATCGCCGCATGCTGCGCCTTTGCACTCTTCATCGACGCATGCACTCGCTCGAGCGCTTTCCGCGGATCCGACTCGTTGGTCGGCAAGGCCGCCATCATGGTGGAGACGCGGTTGCCGAGCTTGCCCTTTTCTTCCTCGGTGCGCACCGAAACCGGGATCATGGCAACCAGCGGGTCGTCGGGCAGCTCGTTGTGCTCGATCAACCAGCGGCGAAGCGCGCCACTGCAGAGGGCCATCACGACGTCGTTTACAGTGGTACCCGCTGCGTTTTTGATCGCCTTCACGTCGTCCAGCGACAGAGTGCCAAAGGCGTAGCGGCGGTGCGGTGTGATGGTGGTATTGAACGATAGCCGCGGCGCCTTCGACGGCGGCTTTTCGAGCAGCTCGCCCTCCTGGCTTCGCTCCGGGGCGAGGCGCTCGAGAATGTCGTTGAGGACCGGCATGGCCAGCGCGCCCAGATTGGCGAGGGCGGGAAGCAGCGCGACGCGTTGGACATCCCGCGCCCTGGCGCGGAGACCCAGGGTGCTCAGCAGGCGGGCCTGGAAACGTAATGCTTCGAGCGGATGCGTCGGCAGGGCGAACAGGGTGCGCATGAGGACCTCCATGTCGCTCGGCACCGGCTCGGGCTTCCATGCTTCCTTCGGTGGCGGAACCTCCCGCGGTTCCGGTGACACGTCGAGGAGCACCGTCATGATCTCGGCGCCGGAAACACCGTCGATGGCCGCGTGGTGAATCTTCGTGTATTGCGCGACACGGCCATCCTCGAGCCCCTCGATCAGATAGAGTTCCCACAGCGGCCGGGTGCGGTCGAGGGGGCGGGCCGCCAAGCGCGAAACCTGCTCTGCGAGCTGTTGCCGATTGCCGGGGGCTGGCAGCGCAATATGGCGCAGGTGGTAGTCGAGGTCGAAGTCCGGATCCTCGACCCAATACGGATGATCGATGCCGAACGGCACCTCGATGACCCGGCGCCGCATGGGCGGCACGAGGTGAAGCCGAGCCTTGATGAGCGCCGCAAGGTCTTCAATGTCCAGCCGCCCGCTCGTGGTCGGTGGGTCGAAGATCGCCAAACTGCCCACGTGCCCGACGGTGCTCGGGGTCTCCATGTAGAGGAACGCAGCGTCTAACCCGGTGAGTTGCAGCATCGTGGTCTCCCGCCCCTGGATTTCGCACAGGATCAACCTTACGCGCCCACGCGCAGCCGCTCAAGGAGCCTCCTCCGACGTGGCGATTCTCCAAAGCCGATAGCGGGGTGCCTGCTTATCGCGACCGAGAAGTGCTGCGCGACTGGCTGGACATGGATGATGCGGCCACTGAAAAACTCGATCAGGTGCGGTAGCCGGGGTCCAGTCGATCCAGCTTTCGGAGCAGACCCGGCCACGCCAGCAGGCCGCCGGCATCGAGGGTTGCGGTTTTCGATTGAGTCACGATGCCGTCGAGAATCGTCTGGGGGATTGGCAGCAGCTTTTGATCTCCGGCAAGCGCTCTAATCTGAATTTCACAGGCCCGCTGTAACACGAACATTCTGAGAAAAGTGTCGGCAATGGTCTGGTCGACGGTCAGCAGCCCATGGTTGCGCAGAATCATGGACGTCGCATCGCCCAGATCGGCCTGAAGGCGCGATTTCTCGTCGGGGTTCAGCGCCACGCCTTCGTAGTCGTGATAGGACATTGAGCTAAGCGCGAACAGCGATTGCTGCGAGAGCGGCAGCAGCCCGGCTTCCTGAATCGACACGGCGATGCCATCCACGGTGTGCAGGTGCATCACGCAGGCGGCATCTTCGCGCACCGCGTGAACAGCGCTGTGGATCGTGAATCCAGCCGGATTGATGTCGTAGTGTGAGTCCAGCAGGATCTCGCCCTCGAGATTCACCTTCACCAGGCTGGAGGCGGTAATCTCGTCGAACATGAGCCCGTAGGGATTGATGAGAAAGTGCTCGTCTGGCCCCGGGACGCGGGCGGAGATATGAGTGAATATCAGATCGTCCCAGCCGTAAAAGGCAACGAGCCGATAGGTCGCGGCCAGATCCACTCGAACCCGCCATTCCTCTTCAGTGATCTTGTCTTTGATATTGTGAGCTTTTATTGCGGACATTGAGTTTTCCTCCTGCTCGTTAATCCAGCAGGCTCTGGTAAACGTTGCTCTTCGGCTGCGCAAACACCTTCTGCACCATCGGGGTAAAGAGTTCCAGCGCCAGCGCCGGCTTGTCGTAGTCGAAGGCGGGATTATCGTATTTGGCGATGAACTCCTCGGTGCGCTCGAAGTGCGGCGAGTCGCGGTAGGCATCTCGCATGTTCCGGTCCATACCCAGATGGTGGAAGAAGTTGTATCCCTGAAAGATCGCGTGGTGCTTGATCATCCAATGGTTTTCCTCAGAGACGAACGGCTCGAGAATTGCCGCGCCCACATCGGCATGGTTGAAGCTGCCCAGCGTGTCACCGATGTCGTGCAGCAAGGCGCACACCACGTACTCGTCGTCGCGGCCATCTTCGGCGGCAAGCTCCGCCGTCTGCATGCAGTGCTGTAGACGGTCCACCGGGAAGCCGCCGTAATCCTTGTTCAGCAGCATCAGGTGTTCAAGAATCCGCTCGGGCAGAACGGCGCCAAACTTGCGCTGTTCCTCGATGATGAGATTCCAATCCTGCGGGCTGCTGTCGGCCATGACCTTGAACGTAGCTGTCTGCGTCATCGGGGGGTCCTCCTCCGCTCGATAGTGATTAATTAGCTCACCCTCGTGATGACGTCAAGCTGTCCAGATCAAAACAGTTGAAAAAACGCAAGACCTGATCCTTATCAGGCGTCGCCTGCGCGT
>JAPULC010000140.1 GCA_027295305.1 Gammaproteobacteria bacterium | reverse complement strand
GCGCTTGCCTACCCTGCATTTCTGATGGTCTTCTCCATCGGGGTGGTGGTTTTCGTGCTCGTGGTGGTGTTTCCGAAATTCGACGAGCTGTTCCTACGCATTGCCGACGATCTGCCGTGGACCACCAAGCTTCTGATGTCGGTGAGCCGCTCGTTGATGGAGGACTGGCCCCTCATGATCGGAGCGATCGCCGGCGTCGCAGTCGGTTTTCGAGTGTGGATCTCACGCGAAAGCGGCCGCAGGCTGTTCGATTCGGCGGTTCTTCGAACGCCGTTGATCGGGTCGGTGTTCAGGGACCTCTACCTGGTGCGTACGCTCCGGGTCATGGGCCTATCGCTGGCCAACGGCGTGAGCGTGCTGGACACGCTGAGCGCCGCACGCGAATCCATCGACAATTACTACTATCGAGCATTCCTCGCCCGCGTACGCAAAAAGGTGGAGGAAGGTGGCGGCATCGCCGCCGGCTTCAGCGGCACGTTCCACGTTCCTGACATCGTGCAGCAGATGATCGCCACCGGCGAGGAGAGCGGCAGCCTGCCGCGGGTGATGATCCGCGTCGCGTTACATTACGAGGAACAGCTCACCCACCGCCTGCAGATGATCTCGCGCTCGGCAGAGCCCCTGCTGCTGGTGATCATGGGCGGACTCGTCGGGCTCATCGTGAGCTCGCTGATACTCCCGATCTTCAAGCTGTCGGCAGCGGTTCGATAGCACAAGGAGTCAATTGAAAAATGATTCTGCCAATCATCTTTCGCCCCGATTTGCCTTCCATGGCAAATCAGGTGCTCGACAAAGTCGGGAAAGACGCGCAGGGAATCAAACACTTACGTGTTTGATCTGCGCAAGCCGTTCATGGCCGCCATCCATGGCCAGCAGCGATCAGCCTGTCTTCAACAGGCTGATCGCCCCACGGACAGAGTGGATATATGTTCTATATTACAGAGACTTGCCAGGAGAACTTGGAATGTTAGATCAAAGCGCAAAGGCCCAGGGCTTCACGCTGGTTGAGCTCCTGATCGTGGTCATCATCCTAGCGATCTTGGCCGCGATCGTCGTCCCTCAATTCAGCTCCTCGACCCAGGACGCGAAGGTATCTGCCCTCGACAACAGCTTGGCGAACGTGAGATCGGCCATCGATCTCTACCGTCAGCAGCACGGCGCCTATCCCGGCCTCAATACTGCCGTACCCGGGGCCGGTTGCGCCGCCGGTACCAAGGGCGCCGGCACCGGTGTAACGGGCGCTCAGGCGGCCACTGCCTTCACCGAGCAGCTGACGCTCTACACGGACATCAACGGCGGCGCCTGCAGTATCGCCGACGCGACGTTCAAGTTCGGGCCGTATCTGAAGACTGCGGACAACTCGTTGCCCTCGAACCCCATCACCGAGGACGACGCGCTCCTGATCGAGACGACCGGCGACCTCGCCATGACCTCGGCGGCGGCCCCCGGCGTGGGTTGGAAGTACGACGTGAAGTCGGGCAAGTTCATTGCCGATGATGCGGCCTACGCCGACCACTGAGGGGTTTTCGTACGTCGAGGTCCTGGTCGCGAGCGTGATCATCGCGATCGCTCTCGTGCCGGCAATGGAGGCCCTGCATTCCGCGATGTCCGCGTCGGAGCAGTTCACCTCCGCTGTGGACACGCACTACCAGCGGGTGTCGAAGCTCGAGGAAGTGCTGGCTGAGCCCTACGCGTCATTGCTGCTGGCAGCTCAAGCCGCGGGTGATGCCAACACAGCAACCGCTTACTCGGATGGAGTCATGGATCCCGACAGGCGGGTGGTTTATCTCGCACTCTACGATGGGGATGCCGATCCGTTCTCGGTCATCGACCCTGACATCGATGGAGACAGCAATCCCTTCACCGGTTGGGACGGGTTGCTCTGGGTACAGGTAGCCGACGACGAGCGCGTGGAAATGCTCGAGACACTGACCCGGCCCTGAGCCCACCACTCCCTTGTTACACGACCGTATCAGCTGGAGCGCCGCTTTTGGTACCTGACTCCTCAAAGACTACCGAATCGATCGAGACGAACGCACACACGGAGCCTTCCAGTATGGCGAAGCGCTTGAACCACCTCGCGCGCTTCTGGTCGGTGACGGACTTCGGGCGCCCCGATATCGCGGCCTACGCCACCGACTGGGTGCTTTCCGACACCCGTCGCGGAATCATGACCATGGCGGTGGTGTCGCTCCTGCTTCAGGCCGGTGCGGCGATTCTCTATCGAGCGCAGGGAATCGCCGAGCCCCATGTCTATACCTACACGCTGCTCGCGGTGCTGTCACTGCACGTGCTGGTCTCATCGCGACTGGTCCATCAGATCGAAGCCCTGTATCTCCTCGGCATTTCACTTCTCGCCGTGTCGGCGTCGGCCTACGCGCTGCTTGCGCACATCGGCGGACTCGACAGCGCCATGCTGATGGCCAGCATCGTGCTGCTGTTTCTCGTCGTCCCCCTCGTGCCCTGGGGCCTGCGCGAGAGCTTGGCCGTATTCACGCTGATTTTTCTCCTGTTTGCGCTCTCGATTCTGAGCGTCGGCGAACGTTTCGATGGACTGTCGTTCTGGACCCTCATCGTGCTGATGCTGGCATCGGGTCTCACGGCGTGTGTGCTCTCTGCCAACAATACCGCCATGTGGAAGCGTGACATCGAGGCACGCTACGATCTCGAGAGCGCACAACGCGAGCTCAAAAGGCTCGCGCTCAGAGATCACCTCACCGGCGCCTGGAACCGACGCTTCCTGGAATCGAGCTATCACGAGATCACCAGCCGCTTCTACGCAGAAGCCGGTGGCTTCCACTTTGCAATGATCGATGTGAACGACTTCAAACAGCTCAACGACAGCTTCGGCCACGAGGTGGGGGACCAGGTGCTGCAGTGCATTACCAAGGCCTTCACGGAACGTCTCGAGGACTGTGGATATTTCGTGCGGCTGGGCGGGGATGAATTCGTTGCGCTCTTCGAAAGTGACGACCCAGAGGCATTGCTGCGCGACTGCGCGCGCGACGTAGGCATCGTGGGTGATCACATGCACCCCATTCGCATCAGCATGGGGCTGGTTTCCGTAGAAGCGACCTGCCCCCAACCCCTGACGTGCTGTTATCGCGAGGCGGATGTTGCCCTTTACAAAGCGAAGCTCCAGAAGGGCAAGAGCGACGCCGTCGCTCACATCGAGCGCGAACTCCTCAATCACGTCGTACCGATCAAGGGTCGGCTGTCACCCGACGAAGAGGGCCAGGCGCCATGAAATTAGCGCTGGCGGGTGGTGGGGGACGTCAGCGAGGCAGTATCGGGCTCGATTTCGCACCCGATCGGATGCACGTTGTACAGCTCGAACGCGATCCCAACGACAACGTCACCGCGTTAGCGACGGAGTCCTTCGATTACCCTGACGGTCGTGACGAATGTCTGGCGTCCCGCGAGACACTCGGGAAGTTCATGAGAAACGCTTTCAGGCGCAGCGGCGTGCACGGGTTCAAGGTCCACACCGTCATGCCGGGAGAGCAGGTCCGCACATTCCCTCTGAGCTTCAACGTCGACCCCGGACACACCGAGGACCAGGCGCTGCTCGCCATTCTGGGGGAGCGCTTGGAAGGACCCCTCGATCAGTACGTCATCGACTACATGCCCATTCGCGGTGAGAGCGAAGATCGCAGTCGTCTTGCAGTCGTGGTGGTGGTGGATCGCGAGCACGTGATCGATTTTCTCGAACGGCTGCGTAGTTGCGGGCTGGACGTACAAGCATTGGAAGTGCAGTCAGCGGCGCTGCGCCGCCTGACTACCTCGTTCTCCGGTCAGCAACATCGCAATCTCGTGCTCGTGAACTTCGGCGAGACGAAGAGCGATCTGACGCTGATCTCCGGACGGAGGATGATCTTCAATCAGGAACTCGCGTTCGGCGAGGAACGGCTGATCGAGGCGCTCGCCAGATCGCTTTCCATGTCACCCGACGAAGCCCGCGCAACGGTGAATCGCTACGGGCTTGTCTCAAATGACGAAGAGGCCGCGGAGATCTCGCACACGCTCTGCGAAATCGTGCGACCCATCTTCCAGGTTCTGGTGGAGCAGCTCAATCGTGCCTTCATCTTCGCGGCCGCCGAGGACCGCGGAAACACCGTCGACGAGATCTACGTCGCAGGATCGCTGGGGGGATGGAAGGGCACGGCCGCACTGCTCGACGAGATGCTCTCAACTCGGGTGTCCATGATTCCTAATCCGTTGAAGCACTGGGAGGAGCCCTGGCGCCCCGAGCTTGCGGTGGCACTCGGACTTGCCATGAGAGATCTCTAGTGCCCCGTCGCGAAAACAAATCAGCTAGATGTCTTGTCCAGAAATTCGCCGTCCGGGCGAATTTCTTCCCACGCTGCGGCGAAGTAAATTCGCCTTCGCTCCCAAAACCCTTGCTTTTGCTGCGTGTTACTCCGCAAAGAGCGGGTTTTGCCGGGGCATCCATGCCCCGGAGCTCGTTTCCAGGAAGGAAACAAGCTAGTTCTTACCCGGAGATCGCCGTGCCGGGCTTTGTCGCGCCCATCCGGCGATCCGCTCACGGGACGGGACACTGATGGACATCGACCTGATCCCCACCGACTATCGCGCACACCTCTGGCGTCTGCGATGGTTGAAGGGTTGCGGCACGGTGATAGGAGGGATCGTCACCGCCACTGTCATCATCTACGCGGCACTGTCGGTCCTCGAGCAGGTGGCATCCAGTCAGCTCGACACGCTGCAGCAGCGGCGTGACATCACCGCGCAGCAGCAGACATTGATCTCGCAGCTCTCGGGCAACAAAGAAGAGCTCGAGCGGCAATGGACGCTTCTGAACGACCTCAAGCGAGGCACGGACGCCGAAGGCATATTTCGAGCATTGGACCGCGCCTTCATCGACGACAGCATCTGGTTCGACGAATGGGAATTCAACCGTCGTGGCGTTCCAGTCACGAATGACACTCGCCAGCAGCACGGGGTGCTGATCCCAAGCCCGGGAAGCAAGAGCAATCAGATGCGTCTGATCGAAACGCACATGAACATTCGCGGCGAGGCGCTCGATCACGTTGCGCTGGCGGACTTCGTACGTCGACTGCTCGCCCAACCCGAGATCGCCGACGTGAAGGTGCGTCGCACCTCGCGCCGCCAAGTCCGGCAAGTGCGGATCATCGCCTTTGATCTCGCGGTGCTCGTCGAACCACTGGAGAATTCACGTGGACTTCTTGGCGCGTTTTGAACGGCGGGACTTCGTCATCGTCACCGGGCTTCTGGTGTTCGGCGTCGCCGCATTGCTCGGCACATTCGTGCTCAAGCCTGCCTGGGAGAGCTACTACGAGGTCAGCCACTCACGCGATCTGCTGGTGGGGGTCATCGGCGGCAACGCGCGGCTCGACGACACCATCGTCGAGCTACAGCAGGAAACGCGAAGGCTGCGCGCACGCATCTATGGTGACGTCGAACGCTTGCCCGTCTCGGAGATGGAGGCGTACATCATGGGCAAGCTGCAGCAGGTCTCCTGGAATCATCAAATCGAGCTGAGCGGTGTGACGCCGCGCGAAGGCGATGAGATCGACATCTTCCAGGGCTTCGTATTCGAGATTCAAATGGTTGCCGGGTTCTTCGATCTCGTGAACTGGCTGGGGGAGATCCAGCACGATCTCGGCTTTGCAGTGCTCGAGAGCTTCACCCTGACCGTCGACACCCACGATGAGCCGGATCCGAAACTCAACGTGCGCGTCACCATTACTTCCTATCGGGCGGTGGACTGATGTTGCGCGCGGCCGGGCTTTCCTTCGGGCTCCTCGTGACAATCTGCCTTACGGCACATGCAGACAGACTGCTGACCGAGCAGGCATCCATCGATCACAACCCGTTCCAGCGCCCGCCATCGTTGCTCGCACCCGGCACGGCCGACGGCGCAGGGCCTACACTCATGGGGGTGAGTACGCTGAAGCTCAAGGCGGTGCTGGTAGCCGGGTCGGGATCTCAGGCCAACATCAACGGACTCGTCATGGGCCTCGGCGAAGAGGTCGACGGTTATCGCTTGACCTTGGTATCCCTCGATGGCGTGGAGCTGCGACGCGATGGCGAGACCGTAGTGCTGCGCCTCCACCGAGGATCTGAACTTTGAACGGCGCGATCGCAAGACAGCTCTGGGCGTTGGCGCTGACGTGTCTGGTATCGAGCGTTTGCGCTGCTGCAGCCGAAGACGCTCCTCTTAGCCTTAGCCTGAGGGATACCGAGTTGGCGGAAGTGATGGAGATGCTCTCCCGAAGCCGACGCGTCAACGTGCTATTGGGACAGGGCGTCTCGGGCACCGTCAACGTGAACCTCTACGACGTGAGCTTCGACACCGCGATCCGCATCATCGCCAACTCCGTCGGGTATCTGGTGGAGCGTCGCGACGATGCGTACTTCATCGTCGACCCGAGCAACGCCACCGCCAATGCCAACGGCGCTCTCTCCACGGTGAGAACCTTCAAGATCCAGTACGCAGACCCTGCCGAGGTGGCTGCGATTCTCGAAAATCACACGTCCCAATACGGCACGGTGGCGACATTGAGCGCGCGCAACATGATCGTGGTGCAGGATCGCCCCGAATTCATGCGCCGCATTGCGGGCATCGTGGCGCAACTCGACCGGGAGCCGCGACTCATCCTGATCGAAGCGCAGATCCTGGAGATCGGACTCGACGACTCCCATCGTTACGGCATCGACTGGCGGCATCTGTTCGATTCCAAGGACGGTACGGGGGAAGTCGGCACGCAGAGCCTCGCCGCAGCCAACGTCCAGGGGTTCTTCCTCGACATCATGAACAGCGATTTCGAAGTGGTGGTGGACGCCCTGGTTCAGGAAGGCACGGCACGCACGCTTTCCACGCCGAAGCTTCTGGTGCTGGAGGATGAAGAGGCAGAGGTGATCGTCGGCGATCGGCAAGGCTATCGCGAGACCACCACCATCAATCAGGTGACAACGGAATCGGTGCGCTTCCTCGAGTCCGGCATCATTCTGCGCGTCACCGCATCGGTAGACCAACGGGATCGTATCCGCCTCGAGGTCACACCGGAGATCAGCACCGGAACGGTGGAGTTCGGGCTCCCCTCGCAAACCACGACCAGCGTGAACACCCACCTGCTGCTGAACGACGGTCAGACATCGTTCATCGGCGGACTCATCAAGCGCAATCTCACCCGTTCGCGCTCCGGCGTCCCGGTGCTCAGAAGGATTCCCGGGCTCGGTAATCTGTTCCAGAACGATGCCAAGAGCTACACGGTCACCGAGACGGTAGTGCTGATAACGCCACATCTCGTGAATGTCGGGGACGCCGTGGATCTCCCCCGGGAGCAGCGAGCGTACGAAGAGAGCCTGGAGGCATTCGAGATCGAGTCGTCGCGGTTGGACCGCATACGGCCTGGCCGCAGGGCTGACCAGTAGAACCTCGAAAACCCTCGGAGGCGAGAGCGGATCGCGCAAATTCGGGGTCATTCGAGGTTCCTTGCGCCCTCGTAACCTGTCACCAACTAGCAGCCCGGCGCACCGCACTCGCAGGCATAAGACACCAGGAGCCTCGGGCGCAGGCTCTGCGACGACTCGTCTCCGGTCATGAATTCCGCCTGCTTCACCCCCGCGCTCGATCGCAGCAGCACGCCGTAGTTCGTCGCCGTGCCGTCGATCCACTCCTGCATGATCGGCGTGATGTCGACGTAGTGATAATTTTGCGCCACCCCCAAAGGCATGAATGAGACCGATCCGGCCACATAGGCACCGCCAACGGAATTCCACAGCACCGCCAGGTCGCGGAAGATCCAATTTGCGCCATCGCCAAAGCTGCCCTGTTTGCGCCCCTCATCCCAAAACTGCTCGATGCGATGCGCGAAAATGCCAGAGCCCGGCGGCTGTATGCTAGCGCCGTCAAAGTAAAGTCGGATGGTGGCCGCATTGATCAGCGCGCCGTCGGGGATGGCGGAGACATCGAAGCGGATCAGTCCATGACTCTCTTCGGTCCCGAAATCGCCGATCTCGAACTTCGATACCTTTCCGTAGTTATTCAACGGCGCGTTCTTGTTGATCCAGGTGTCATCGATACTCGGACCCGGACTGATCTCGGTGCTCAGGGGGGCGTCGAACACTCTGACCCCCGTCTGAAGCAGCGAGAAGCTCGCGCCGGAGCCCGTCTGCCCCGTCGCCACGACCGTCACCGGCGAGTCGAACTTCGGCGTCACACTCGCCGAATACTGCCCGTCGCCGAAGCTCGTGGTCGCGAGATCTTTGTAGCTGCTGCAGTTCTCGGCACGCAGTGATTCACGCAGATGTTGAAAACCGGCTTCCGCAGCGTACTTCGCTTTGTGGACATCCGTCACGCGCGCGGCGAGCGCGACATCCGTGGAGCCGCCGATAGTCAAGAGGTACGCCACGGACGCAATCACCAGCAGCGACAGTGTCACCGCCAGCAAGGCCGATCCGGCGCAGCGTTGACAACGCGCCCCAGGCAGGATCATGGTCGAAGCCCCCGTCCGAGACGCAGGCGCGTTCGCAGAGTCACCGCTTCGCCGGTGGATCCCGTGAGGGTGAGCTGCACATCTACCAAGGTGGCCCGCCGCGCCCCGGCGCTCAAACGCTCGACGCGAAAGTTCGTCACGCCGGTGGCGATGACGTGTACGCTGACGTCTTGCCCATCCACGGGGTCGATCGCCGGCAGTACCTCCTTCAGCTCACCGTTGCTCACATAGAAACGCACCACGTCCAGCCAGTCTTCGTCGCTGGCGCCATCCTCGTCATCGTCGGTGACGAACCCTTCATCGACGTTGGAGTCACCGTCGTCATCCTCGCCACAAACTCCGGGGCACCCATCTGCGTTCATGTCCGCACCGGCGTCCTCGTCGATGCGCCCGTCGCCATCGTCGTCGATGCCGTTGACCGGATCTTCGTCCAGCAAACCGTCCTCGTCGTCATCGAAGCGATTCATTGGATCGCCGCTGGTGTTCTCGTCGATCAGGCCGTCATTGTCGTCGTCCGCGGCCATCATCCCGTGGGCGGAGTCGTTGTTCATGTCGGCCGGAAGATCCTCGTCCACCCGACCGTCCTTGTCGTTGTCCACATCCGGGAAGCCGTCGGCGTCCCGATCGATGAACTTGTTGTGGGTGATCAGAAGCTCTGCTCGAATGGACTCGATCTCCGCAGAGCCCGGATCCTCGATCATGGGAACCAGCAAGCGATCGGAGCCGGAGACCGCGCGTGAGATGCGCGCGATGGCG
>JAPULC010000014.1 GCA_027295305.1 Gammaproteobacteria bacterium | reverse complement strand
CGCGACGAGCTCCGTGTTCAGATTCATCTCGCCACAATGGAGGCGAAAGACGAATGGGAAGAGCTCGAGAAGAAGTGGCAGCAACTCGAGCCGAGGCTCGCCCAAGCCAAGGACGGTATAGTCGAGACGTCGCGCACGGTGGGTGCAGGGCTGGAGGTCGTCGCCGAAGAGCTCGGTGCCGCATATCGACGCATCCGCGAGCGGCTAACGGGAAGCTGAGCGCTTCAGGGGCCACTCGAGGTCCCCGAATGCCACGACTCGATGGCACCCGTCGCATCGCGTCACTGCGTGGCCGTTACCCTGCGCCGGCAGCGCTCAATACGGCGTCCCAAGCGACCTCGGATGCAATCAGCCCCAGCGCGGTGACCGGCAGCCCCTCTCCCCACGGGATCTCCCCCGTGGAAACCGACCACAACACATCGCCGTCATCCATCGTGTGAAAGGGCTGAATCACCCGCGCCATCGACGCGTGCACCTGACGCCCGAGCTGAGTCAGCGCGTGAGGCCCGAGTAGTTGATTCGTGACGAGCACCGTCAGGGTGGTGTTGCCCTCAGGCGGAGGTGCGAGGGGCAATCCCTCGTCGAGTCGGCGCTCCAACTCCTCCAGATAGCTCTTGTGTGTGTTGCTTTCGCCGTCCAGCAGTCCACGCACCACTCGACCACTGCGATCATGAATGGGCCCCATTGAGTTCACCACCGTGAAGACCGCGACTTTGCTGTCATTCACCTGACGAAAGGCAGCACCCTGTCCGCTGAATTCTGCACCGTCGTACTCGAAACCCTTGCCGACACGCGCCCAGGTGCCAGCGCCGGCACGCCCGATAGGAAATACGCCGGTACGCACCGCGTTCGCAGCCGCAACGCCGAGTACCTTGTCCGGGTAGGGTTCCGGGTTGCGCAGGGGAAAGTCGAAGATGATGCCGCCGGAGACCAAGGGCATGCCCATGAAGTCTCGGGCATGACCTCGCTGCTCGGAAATTGCCGCGGCAACGCCCGTGGCCGCTTCCAGTCCCAGCAGGGAACCGCCGGCCAGGCAGATAGCGTCGACCACCGAATAGTCGCCGATAAAGCCGACGGCGCCCCCGCGCCGATCCACAGCGACCGGCATGGCTTTCTCGAATCGAATCACCGTACAGCCCGTGGGACCGGCGGGATAGCAGGCGACTCCGATGCTCACCGCGGGAAAGTCGAACTCGAGGGTCTCCCCTTCCCAGGTAGTCGTGATTTCAGACATGTGACTCCGCTCCGACCGACGCTGCCAAGACGCGACTGATCTGACACCGCGGCAACCCACTCTCTGCGTGCCACTGGTTGAACGCTTCCTGTGTGGCCTTCAGCGCCTTCTGGGAACTGGGTTTCTTCTCGACGATGCCCTCATCCACCAGCACCTTCACGACATCGTCCGAGAGGACGAATGTGTCCTTTCCGATGAAACGCAGAAACATCGGCCCGGTGTTCCCCCCCAGACGGTCCCCGCGTTTCTTGAGCACCCCCCACAGGTCGACGATGTCATCATCCGGCCATTCAGCAATGAAGTTGCCGAACGATCCGTGCTCCTCACGAATCTTGCGAATGAAGTTGGCATTATTTCTGACCGCCTGGATTTTCTTCGCGTTTCGAATGATGCGCTCGTCCTGGGCCAGGCGCTCGAGGTCCTCGTCCGCCAACATCGAACAGCTCACGACGTCGAATCCATCGAATGCCGCCTCGAACCCGTCCCACTTGTTCTCGACCACGCGCCAGACGAAGCCTGCGCGAAAGATACCCCTGGTCATCTCGGCGAGATATCGATGTTCCGGAACGGCCTTCAGCTCGTCCGCTGTCTTGGCTTGCGGCAGCAGCTCGCGTAGAGCGTCTTCGCCTCCCTTCTCCTCGACGGCACGCCCATGGATCTCCTGAAAGCTCCTCATCTCTTGGCTCCATCCCGTGGCACAATGCATCCATGGTGGATGTCACTGATCCGGTTCGTCAATCAGAACTCGACCCGAAACTGCGTGAGATAATCGAGGATGTCACCGAGCCAAAAAAGCCGATCTACTGCGCGTTCTGCTCCGCCGTCATCGCCACCGAGGCCAACCGCATCGAAATGGCGGGCAGTCACGACCATCAGTTCACCAATCCCGGCGGCTATCGCTTCCAGGTCGGCTGCTTCGACGAAGCGCTGGGATGCAGCATGTCGGGCTCATCCACCGACGAGGACACGTGGTTTGCCGGCTATGGCTGGTGCTACGCGCACTGCGGCGAATGTAGAGCACAGCTCGGCTGGTTTTTCGATTCCGGCAACGATCACTTCTTCGGCCTGGTTCTCGAGCGCATAGAATCGGGGGAGTAAGGAGCGGAGACACGCTCCATCAGATAGCACAAGCAATCCTGCCGAATGATGCGCACGTTGTCCGTGAACATGGATGGCACAACAGCTTTAGCAAGTCGCAGCTTGTCACCCTTCAGCTCGAAATAGTCGTCGAACACATCGCGGCCGTCATCGTCGGTGACGAGCAATGGCCGATCGAGGCCATTTCGAACCGTGCCTACCAGTGTGCCGGCGTTGAGTTCCTGAAAATTGAGATGCTCCAACTCGCCGAGCAACCTGAGATCCAAATTCCCCGGCGAGAACCCGAAGTGCACGTCATCGGGCACCTTGACACGTGCGACGGTGTGATAGAGATCGAGGTCGTGGGGCATCGATTGCGGCAATGCGTCCCAACGCAGGCATGTCTCGAGCAGGTTGATGACGTGGTCGGTGCCCCACTGCTCTCCCGGACGCCCACTTTCCACCGCAATCGTCGTGCAGAAGTCCTCGAACGCACGCGACTGTGTGGTGTCCGGCTGACGCACATAGACCGCAACGCGAGAGAAGGTACGCGCCAACCGAAGCGTGGCCGGATGCATCTGGGTCACAACCGCATAGTGCGGATTGACACCGGTGTTATTGTGCACGTCGATGCTGGCGAACACGCCACGCCTTCGCATCTCCTTTGTCACCTCTGTGGCAATTCCCGCCTCCAGCGAATCGCCGCCGCGCCAGATACGGTTGTAATCCGGCTGATTCTCGAGCATGCGTACGCGAAATCGCGCTGCTTCGACATTCCCGATCAACAACGACAGCGATCGCGGCAACGTGCGCCCGGCGTATCGATCGAGGAGTGCGCGCGCCCCATCCCACCCACCGATCTCGTTTCCATGCAGGAGCACGGATACAAACAGCGGCGGCTCACATTCGCCACGAAGATGAATCAACGTTGGACCGTCGAGAACCTGATAGAGCTGATGTGCCGCAAGCCCGCCGATGCCTTGGGGGAGCTCTGTGAGGATCTGAAGCTTCATTGATGAATCACCAAGAGCGATCAATCACCAGGAGCGACCAGTCACCAGCAGCGAGTCTTTCGCGTTTGTCACTACACACTCCACTCGTGGACGGGCTTATCCGTCTTCTGTCGTTCGATGTAGGCGCGTGTGAGCTCAGACATGTCTCGCCCGTGGCGGTCGATCCAGCGCCGCTGCCACTCGGCACCATTTTGTCGAGAGGAAACGCGTGCTTGGATAACCCCGAGGTAATCGGCGATATCCGTCTCCGGAATTTCGAGTGACTCCAGTCCCCGTTGTGCCAGTGGAAGCAGCTCCGAGAGCACGAGGTCGCGCATCTCGATTTCGCTTCCGTCCTTCCAGTGAAGCTTTGCGCCAAGGCCATCACGTGCCGCACGGTAGAAGTTGTCTTTCGCGGTGGCGAAATCGATCGACGCCTCGATGTGCTCTCCGGCGGAGATCAGTCCATAGACGAGACCGTAGTAGAAGGCCGCGTTCGCGATGCAGTCACGTATGCTCGGCCCCGCCGCACACACGCGATGCTCGATGCGCAAATGGATCGGGCCATCGAAGTCGAAACCAATCAGCGGGCGATTCCAGCGCCAGATGGTGCCGTTGTGGAACCGCACGTGAGAGAAACGCGCATCCGCCTCGTCACGAACCGCGGGTATGAGCACGGGATAGTGTTCGAGATTCTCCTCGAAGCAGGAGAAGAGCGAGCCCTTGGCATACTCGTGCCCGAGACTCACTCGCGGATAGCCCTCCCGCCCCACGGCGATAGCCTGCTCGAAGAGGGGGATTCGGGTCTCGTCCCACAACGCGTGCCCGCAGAATACGGGAGAGTTTGCCGACACCGCCACCATGGGTGCCGCAATCACGCAGGAGGCGTTGTAGGTGTGCAGAGCATGCTCCGGACGCATCTGTAGATGAATCTGAAACGAGGTCGCCCCCGCCTCCATCATCACATCCGGATGGGACAGGCGGAATTTCTCGCGGCCATCGATGCGTATCTCGAACGGCCGGCCCCGCCTGAGCGCCAGCAGCTGATCGTTCAGCGCCTGATAGCGCACCATGTCCGACATGTGCTCGCTCGTCAGATCGTCGGCCGTCACCGTGGGGAGAATGCCGATCGCGACCACCTCGCAGTCGAAATCCTCGGCGCACGCCCTGCACTTCGCCCACGTGGCGGCTAGCTCGTCATGCAGACGTGAAAACGCGCGTCCCGTCAGCGCCGTCGGGCTGCCGTTCAGCTCGATGTTGAACGCCGCGAGCTCAGGCACCGCCAGGCTGGAGCCGAGACGATCGAGATAGGCGCCATTGATCGGCAGCGGATGACCGTCGTGGTCGACGAGCCACGCTTCGAGCTCGAAGCCGGCGACCGGCCCGCGGCGACTGAATCCATGTTCACGAAACAAGCTCTCGAGAAGTCGCGTCTCGCGCCGAAGCCGTTTGCTGAATTCAGCAAAGTCCTGCTGCGTGAAATCGCGTGTCTTGATCTCTTCGCCCATGAGCTATCCGTCTGCTCAGCGCATCCGTGTCATTTTGGTCTGTCGAACCGTCCCGGTGAGGTCCTGCGTGGGTATCACCATGCTCATGCTGGAAGGATAGAGCGTGCCGTCATCGGCTTGGTTGAAGTTGATGTCCAGTTGCGCCATGTCCTGTCCGAGAACCGCCGTGACCACCATCTTGCGCGGTGCATGGGTGGCCGCATCGAGCCACATGACAACCCAGTCGTGCTCGTTCATCACATCGACCCCCTCGAGCTGAATGCTCTGTGCAAGCCCGCCGAATCCGGGTGACCAGGTGGCGTTCTGCACGAAGCTCACACGTTTGTCCTGAGGCATGAAGGCATAGGTTCTGACGAGCTCGACGAGTTCCCCGTACAGCGCCTGCATCTTCTCCTCTGTGCGCTTCTGGCGCCTTCCGCGGATGCCGAACTTCTTCTCTTCTCCCGAGCCCGGCAACTCCTGGGCAACGGCGTTGCCGTTCGGGTCGAGTCACACGCGCGCGTGCTCGGAGAAAACCAACTCACCTTCCTTGTGAATCTCGATGCGCCGCTCCCACTGGTGGCGTTGCAGCGCGCGCATCATCTCCCACATCACTCGGTCGTAACTCGCCGAGACCTTTGCCGCGTCGAGATCGAGCGGCAGCGAGAGACCCTCGAGCCTTGCGGGGGTCGCCAGATGAAACTCCACGATGGCGCGATGGGGAAGCGCAAGCTGATTGCCGGGGGTGATGAGCGCCACAGCGGTGCCGGTCATCGCCATTCGCTTCGCGAGCGCGGCGCCACCCAGCGCGCCACCGATGGCGGCTTTCACCGCGATCTTTTTCAGATCGCCGCTTCTTTCGCCTTCGAGCTCGAACGGCGTCGACTCGAAGCGGTAGAGGCGTCCGTCCACGTCGATGTTCTCCAGCGCCACCGAAAGTCCGGCCCTTCCAAAGATTCGCCCCGCCGGTCTGGCGTCGAGCACACGCCCGCTTATCTCATCGCCGCGCCGTGCGACCGCGATCTCGCCCACGACGACATTGGACGCCAATCGGCCTCGGAAACGATCGCCCTTTTCG
The DNA here is from genome assembly GCA_027295305.1 of Gammaproteobacteria bacterium. Classification (GTDB taxonomy): domain Bacteria; phylum Pseudomonadota; class Gammaproteobacteria; order Pseudomonadales; family Azotimanducaceae; genus JAPULC01. The sequence continues at coordinate 1,451 of JAPULC010000014.1, read as the reverse complement.
TTGTCCTTGGAGCTGAGGGTCTCATCCAGAATCACGGAAACCCTCGCGCCGGCGGGCACCGTGAGCTGCTCACCCCCATGCACGGCCATGGAGACAGCCAATGCGCTCAACCCAAACGCAATGCGCAGTGCCTTTGGCAATGCAGTCATGACAAACCCCCTTTCGCGGTATTCTCCGCCGACGCCGGCTCAGTCGACGATCGCTGGATAGATCAGCGTTTTGAGTTGACCTCTGAAATTGAACGTCCCCGACGGCATGAACTGCGTCATGAAAATCACGATCAGATCCTCGACGGGATCGATCCAGAACGTCGTCGATGCCGCGCCTCCCCACGCGTATTCACCGCGCGATCCGATGGTGTGGCAACGCGCAGGACCCAGACAGACGGAAAAACCGAGACCGAAGCCGTAGCCTTCGTTCCCGGTCTCGGTGTACTCCCCCGCGGTCCATTGCGTGAGATCGTCATCGTTCGGCAGATGGTTCTCGGTCATGAGTTCGATGGTCTTGCGCCCGAGGATTCGCCGGCCGTCGAGCTCGCCACCATTGAGAAGCATCTTGCAGAACTTCAGATAGTCTTCCGCGGTAGACACGAGCCCCCCGCCGCCCGAGAGAAACGCGCGCTCCTCGAGATAGGCGCTTTCCTGCGCATCGTCCTCGACACGCAAGCTCTTGTCGGGGTTGCGAGCATAGTTCGACGCAAACCGACTCACCTTCTCCGGCGGAACGACAAAGCCCGTGTCTTCCATTCCCAGGGGATCGAACACGCGCTCCTTCAGAAATTCATCGAAGCGCTGCCCGGAGATCACCTCGATCAGGTAACCCAGCACATCGGTGGACACCGAGTAGTTCCACCGGGTACCCGGAGAGAATTCCAGGGGCACATCGGCAAGCTGTTCGATCATGGTGCGAAGCGTGGCGCCGTTTTCGCCGCCGCCGATGTGCATGCGCCGGTAGGCATGGTCGACGTTCGTGCGATTCTGAAATCCGTACGTGAGCCCCGACATGTGCGTGAACAGATCCTTGATCCGCATCTCCCGGTCCACGGGACGCGTGATGAAGTTGGGGGCGATCCCGGAGACGTATACCTCGAGATCCTTCCACTCGGGTATGAAGCGCGACACTCGATCCTGAAGCTGAAAGCGGCCTTCTTCATAGAGCATCATGAGCGCCACGCTCGTGACGGGCTTGGACATCGAATAGATTCGGAACAGCGTGTCCTCAGCCATCGGCTTCTGCCGCGCCATGTCCATCTGACCAAGGGGCTGAAAGTACGCGACGCTTCCGCGTCGGAAAACCAGAGGCAGGACCCCCGCGACTTTTCCTGGCTCGATGTAGCACTCCATGAGATGGCGAGTGACCTCCCCGAGCCGCTCCTCACTCATGCCTGCGGACTTCGCATCAACCTGCATTAGGACTCTCGCCTGTGTCGAACAAGCTTCAGTCTGCCAGTG
>JAPULC010000139.1 GCA_027295305.1 Gammaproteobacteria bacterium | reverse complement strand
AGAGCGATGGAAAGAACCAATGTGCACCGGCTGGCTGCCCGAGGAGGAGCTTTTGCCGCTCCGTGAGCTCGAGGTTCTCGGGCGGGGTGACTCGCGTCGGCGACCAGGTCAGCTGGGACGCGCAATACTTGTAAAGCAGTGTCCTGCGCTCGTGCTTCGCGGTCCAGCCTGCGGTGCCGTGGGTGGTCGCCTCGGAGAACAGCGTCACGCGGCCCGCCGGCGCCTTCGGACAGATCACGACATCGCGATTTTCGTTCTCGCGTATCTGGCGCGGCAGCTTGAAGTGGCTGTTGTGACTGCCGGGAATGCAGCACAAGCCACCGGTCTCGGGACCGCTGTCGGTGAGATTGAAGGCGGCGACGCCGAAGCCGTGTAGCGCTTGGAACGCCGGTTGCGGATAGGGCTCACCGGCGCGCGCCCGGGTGAAGGGCTCCGATGCGCCATAGTCGGCATGCAGCCGTGCGGTCGGCATCCCGTGCTGCATGCGCATACCGAAAATCCGGTCGAGTCGAAAGCAGTCTCCCAACTGCATGCGCATCACGTCCATGACCTGCGGATGATCCATGAGATCGACAAACGGCTGGCCCCACCCCAGGAATCCCGGGTTAGAGGGGTAGGAACCGCCGGCCATGCCGAAGCGATAGATACTGTAGAGGCCGCGATGTTCCTGCGCGGTCTGTTCGCGCCAGTCGGAGGGTAGCGGCTGCAGGTGCTCATCGAGCAATGCGTTGAGCTCTGTGACCTGGTTGACGTCGAGCACGTCTTCGATGACCAGATATCCCTGGAGATCGTAAAGGTACTGTCTGAGTTCGGTTGCTTCGTCCACGCCTCGGCGCTCTGTCGTATCGAGTCGACGAGCTTACTCCAATCGTGGAGCGGGGGCAGCGCGACGAGGCGCGGGAAGCCGCCAATCTGGAACGCCAAGCTGGGACACCCATCATCTGAGAACGCCAAGCGAACGCCAAGCTGGGACACCCATCATCTGAGACGCCAATCTGGGAGACTCAAACTGAAAGACTGAATCTGGGGATGAATCTGGGACATCCATCAGTCGAGTTCGAATGCCAGAGTACATGATGGGTTTCCTGAATCGGCATTCCTGAATCGGCATTCTTTGATGGGTGATGGGATGGACGCCCCTTCTTCAGATCGGCGTCAATGCGCCCGACTGAAATGTCTCAGTCAATGAATGAAGGAGCATCCATCCCATGACCGATCGTAATCTCATTGCCATCGATCTCGCAAAGTCTGTTTTTCAAGTGTGTGTGTTCTCGCGCAGCGGCAAGGTGGTGAGCAACCGCCGCCATCGCCGCGCGGAGCTCAAGACGTTCATGGCGCAGCAGCGCCCGTCGTTGGTGGGGATGGAGGCCTGCTACTCGAGCCACTACTGGGGGCGGTTGTTGAATGGCTACGGCCACGAGGTACGTCTGATCCCGGCCCAGCACGTGAAGCCGTTCGTGCGCGGGAACAAAAACGATGCCAACGACGCGATCGCCATTGGCGAGGCGTCGAAGCGGCCCAACCTGCGCGTGGTGCCGGTGAAGACGATCGAGCAGCAGGATATGCAGGCACTGCATCGCATTCGTCAGCGCTTGATGAAGAACCGCATCGCTCTGAGCAACCAGGTGCGGGGCTTGCTCAGTGAGTACGGGATCGTCTTTGGCCGCGGTCACAAGGCGCTGCTGGAGAACCTGCGGGGGTTGATTGCGCAGCCACGTGAGGATCTTTCGGTGCGCATGCAAGGCGAGATTGTGGAGCTGCTCGCGGAGTACGAACAGCTGTGCACACGACTCAGGCGCATCGATCGCCAGATCGATCAGCATGCCCATGGCAATGCGCTGTGCGTGCGTCTGATGACGATCCCGGGGATCGGGGTGGTGGTAGCCAGCGCGCTGGTCGCGGCGATCGGCAACGGTGCTCAGTTCTCCTCGCCGCGAGAGCTCGCGGTGTGGCTTGGGCTCACACCGCGCCAATATGGCAGTGGCGATCGCAACCACATGGGCGCGATCACCAAGCGCGGTGACCGCTATCTGAGGCGGCTGCTGATCCATGGCGCACGTGCAGCGCTGCACCGGCGCCGCCGCGACGATCGGCTCAGTCGCTGGGCCAAGGCGGTGGCTGAGCGGCGTGGCAATGCCAAGGCAACCGTCGCACTGGCGCACAAGATCGCACGCCTCGCGTGGGTGCTGCTGCAGCGCGGAGACGACTATCGCTCCCGATGAGCTCATGGCGCTTAACCGACACGCAACGCAATAACTGAACGCGTAACGAACAACGAACTGAGGATTCCCCACCCGGCTCGCGCATGCAGTGATGACAAAACGGTTCTCCGCTCCTGGCTCAGCCAGTTCGGGACACGGCCCTCGAGGCCGATTGGGTGTTGCCGGCGGCCAGGTGCGGATCTCATCAGGGCCCGGCGACCTTTGTCCGATCGCCATCGAGAGGCCGGATATATGTCAGCGCGACCGTTCCCTCACCGCATCAGCCATGCCAGGGGATGAACTGGTTCCACATCGATCCCAACTCTCGGCGCCTGGGGCGATCGAATCGCTCGCGCTCGCCTGGAAAACGGGGAAAACGTGTTGACGAGCACGGGGCGTCCATATATGTCCCCAATTGCACCAATTGCACCGTCCCCAATTGCACCGGCCCGATTGCCGAGCCCCAAGTTGATGGGCCATCCGCTCAAGGAGTAGGGTATGGCCAGCCGGCGCTACAGGGTCACGGAATGTTCTCGACCGAACCGCTCACCGACCGCTTTGGAATTGCAGTCCATGGCATCGACCTGAACGAACCTCTCGACGACGAAACCGTGCACGCGCTTGTCGACCTGCTCTACGAGCACCGGGTGCTTGCGGTGCGCGGCCAGAAGCTCCACCCCGCGAGTTTCAGGTCTTACTGCAGCGAGTTCGGGGATCCCATTCGTCACGTTCGCAGCCTCGGGCGCGAGCTCTTCATGCCGGAAGAACCCACGATCCTGCCCATCACCAACAAAACACCCGGCGATGGCCCGCTCGCGCAGGGCGCCGCGCATTGGCACACCGATCAGTCCTACGATGCGCGCCCATCCAGCACGACGATCCTCTATTCGATCGAGGCGCCCAAGCAAGGCGGCGAGACGGGCTTCATCGACATGGTTGCCGCATACGATGCGCTGCCAACCACGACCAAGGACGAGATCGAAGATCTCGTCGTCGAGCACCAGTACGGTCCCGGCATTGCACTGCCCGAGGACGACGTCCCGACCGCGAGCCTCAGCACTCAGGAACAGCGCGATGCATCGCCTCTCGTCCAGCATCGACTCGTGCGCCCGCACCCGATCACGGGGGTCAAAGCGCTGTATTCACCGTGCGCGACGTCGCGTGGCATTGTGGGCATGCCGCTTGAACAAGCCCGAGAGCTGCTCGCCCAGCTCACCGCGCACTGCCTGAAACCCGAGTTTCGCTATCACCACCCCCACGCGGTAGGCGATGTGGTGTCGTGGGATACCTCGGCCACTATGCACAGAGCCGCCCTGATCGACCGGGCAACGGGCCCGGACGACTCGCGGCTGCTCTGGCGGATCAGTGTGAGGGGGACGCCGCCGCGATTGGCGAAAGCGGCGAGCTGAGCTTCATTCTTCGAGACAAACGCGGTGGCAGAATTCACTGATGCCGCGGTGGATCCGTTCGCGGATGTCAGAGACCGAACTGGCCCCGGTGTCGCCGCTATGGAATAGACCCCTCGGGAACGGGCGCCTCACTCGATGCCCCGGTCTCGTCCCCCCATCCCGCTGAAGACACACTCGACAGGCCGACGAGTTGCAACGCGGCCACCCGGATCGGCTCGGTGCTTCGTTGGACCCGCGCCACGATGAGCGCGCCTTCGGTAGCCGCAATGGTCAACAGCGCCTTCTCTCGCGCCACTTGCTCCTGCATGCCATCGCGAATGTAGGCCTGGGAAATACGCTCGATCCACCCATCGATGGCGACTTTGCCCGCCTCGGATATGGCCGTCGAGTCCGGCGCGAGCTCGAGAACGGTGGTCGCAATGGGACAGCCGTCCCTGAACCCGGACTGAGCCAGCCAATCCGCCAGTCCGTGCATGTATCGGAGGATGAATTCATCCCCCGTGCGCGTGGATGCGAAAATCCCATCGAGGGTTCGCTCGACGGCGCGCCCCCCCGCCGCCAAGGCCTCGCGGCCCAATTCCTCCTTGCCTCCCGGGAAGTAGTGATAAAGCGATCCTTTCGGGGCCTTGCTGTGCTCGAGGATTTCTTTGAGCCCTGTTCCCGCATATCCCTGACGTCTGAACAGGCGCAACGCGGCTTGTATGAGATGTTCTCGATGATTCGTGGGGGATGGCATGTCAGATCTTCTAAGTAGACCGATCGGTATATTACATCAAAGGGCTTTTCCTGCCATACAAATTATAAGGGTCGGTCTATCTAGTCCCTGCCACCTCCCTCCACAGCTGGGGACCTCCATCATCCCGATGAACATCTGCTCACCGGGCATCCCGCGCAAGATGATGGGTGTCCCAATTCTGTCTGTCTTCTCTCTCTCTGGCCTTGGCGCGCAAGCCCCCTCATTCCGGGCACGGCCTGCCGAATGCCATAGGTTACGCATCAGAGGTTAGAGTGGGTCTCTCGCCGTCGGTATGCCCCTCATGTATCAATGGTCCCAGTTCGAAGCGCGTGCGCCCGAGATCGCCGCCGCAGGCAAACGACTTCTAAACCAGTACGAAGTCGCCTATCTGGCGACCGTGTCCGCGTCGGGGCGGCCACGCATACATCCCTTCGTGTGGAAGATCGTTGATGGCGCGCTCGTCGCATTCATCATGAGCGGCTCTCCGAAGAGCCGCGATCTAGAGCAAAGGCGCTACTATGCGATCCACGCCTGGTTGGGAGATGAAGACGAGGAATTCTACATCGCAGGCGAGGCCACTCGAAGAAATGAGGATGCCGCTTTGCGCAAAGCCGCAGACACCGCTATGGGATATGCAACCGGCAGCGCAGATGAACGTCATATCCTCTATGAGTTCCTCATCGATCGAGCCCTGTGGACCACATGGTCGGACTTCGGCTCCCCACGGCATCACCCGGTCTACCGGCGTTGGAGGACCTAAAGCAAGCGTGACGAACCGTACTCGATTGCATTTCAGTAAATCCATGCTCAGCAACCCATGACAGTGGACCGAGGTCGAGCGCTACTTCGCCGATCGCATCTCATGTCGATAAGACTTTGAGGACATCCATCATCCTGAACATGCTCCCTAAAACTTCGAGATGATGGCGTCGCAATTCTGACAGCGATGGCACCGACCCGATGGCACTAGAAGCGTGGCTGCTGTTCTGTCTCATCGAGCTGGTGCTCTGCATCAAGCCGGGGCCGGCCGTGTTCGTCGTCTGTTCACTCGCCATGAACCGAGGACATCGCGCCGGGATCAAGGCGACGGGGGGCGTCATCGCTGCAAACGCGGTCTATTTCGCCGCGGCCGCCTCGGGGCTGATCGCCATCCACGCACTGTCGATCGAGGTCTTCACCGTCATCAAATGGAGCGGTGCCATCTATCTGTTCTGGCTTGGCGCCCAAGCCATCTTTCGTTCCTTCCGTGCCGGCGACCCAGTGGACGCCAACGAAGAGGCACCGAGGGGTTCGGCTTTCTTACGCGGATTCGTGACGCAAGGCGCGAACGCGAGCCTGCTCGTCTACGTCGGTGCCATCCTCCCGCACTTCGTCGACCCCGAGTCGCCCGTTGTGGAGCAGGTTGCAATCCTCGCAATGAGCTCATTCGTCATCGAGTTTGGAGTTCTGACTGGCTACAGTTGGCTTTCAAACGAAATTGGTCGTCGTTCCGCGCCCAGGTTTCGGCTGTATCTCGATCGCATTGGTGGCGCGCTGCTGATTGCCGCCGCAGCCGGCGTCGCGCGCGTGAGCAGGGAATGATCTGACGCGAGCTAAAGGGTCGGGTAGAAAGCCGATATCGATACCGCGACAAAACCGCGCCCACACCAGAGCGACGTTAGCGCCCGACGGCGTAGCCTTGCATGCCTCTCGGGTTCGCAGCGCTTTTCAGCATCCCATCTTCCCGGGTTGCTGCGCTCAGTCGACCTTCCGACCACTCTCCCCCGACCTCGACCGCGTGACCACGCCTTTCGAGCGCTTTCGCGGTTGCTTCGGGCATGCGCCCTTCGAGCACCAGTCGCCCGGGAGTGGCTCGGCGTGGGTAGAACGAGCTTGGAAAATGTTCGCTATGCCAGGATGGACAGTCGATGGCTTCCTGCAGATTCATGCCGTGATGAACGTGGCGCAGGAAAAATGCCAGCTGCCATTGATCCTGCTGATCACCCCCGGGCGTGCCGAACGCCATGTAGGGTGTACCGTCTTTCAATGCAAATGAAGGCGAGAGCGTCGTACGCGGTCGCTTGCCGGGCGCAAGTGATGCCGGCCTGCCCTCTTCCAGCCAGAACATCTGCGCACGGCTGTTGAGACAAAAGCCGAGCTCGGGAATCGTCGGCGAGCTTTGCAACCAACCCCCCGAGGGTGTTGCAGACACCATGTTGCCATGACGGTCGATCACGTCCACGTGGCAAGTATCCCCGGCGGCTTCGCCTGCGCCTCCAATCGTGGGCTCGCCCACGCCCAGACGGTCGAGCTTCGCCGAAGGCTCGTGACCAATGTGGCGGGCGTATTCGATCTCCGCACCAAAGCCGGGAATGTCGCCGGAACGGAACTCGAGGGATGCGTGCCGATCGTCGATCAGCGCCCTGCGCGCTGCGTTGTATTGATCCGACAACAGCGTGTCCATGGGCACGTCGGCGAAGTCCGGATCTCCGTAGAACTTCTCGCGATCGGCAAACGCGAGCTTCGCCGCTTCCGCCACCACGTGCACGAAATCCGGACCCGTTGGATCCATTGATGCAATGTCGACGTCCCTGAGAAGGGCGAGTTGTTGCAACAACACGGGGCCCTGCCCCCACGGACCTGTCTTACACACGGTGTACCCGTGGTAGTCGTAGCTCACGGGATCTTCATAGCGCGCTTGCCAGTTCACCATGTCATCTGCGGCAAGCACACCCTTGTGACGTTCCCCACTCACGTCCATGACTGCGTTTTCGCGACAGAACTCATCCATGGCCTCGGCGACGAAACCTCGATAGAAGGCGCCACGAGCGGCATCGATCCGGGCAACGCGATCACCGCCTGCAGCCTGGGCTTCGGCGAGAATGCGCCGCCACGTGACCGCGAGCTGGGTATTCTTGAATAGCGTCCCGGGCCGCGGAACTTCGCCGCCGGGCAGAAATAGCGCCGCCGAGGTTGGCCATTCGTTTTGAAACAGCTCTTTGACGACATTGATCGTCATGCTCACGCGTTCCACCAACGGCACGCCGTTGGCGGCATAGCCGATGGCAGGCTCGAAGACTTCTTCCAGGGTGAGCTCGCCGTGGTCGCGCAGCATCAGCATCCAGGCATCGAAGGCGCCGGGTACCACGGTCGCGAGCAGACCCGATCCGGGAACGAGATCGAGACCGAGGCCTTTGTAATGCTCGATGGTAGCCCCCGCCGGAGCCGGACCCTGACCACAGAGCACCTGGGTCTTGCCGATCTTCGTCGAGTGCATGATCAGCGGCAGGTCGCCACCGGGGCCGTTGAGGTGCGGTTCGCACACCTGAAGCGTGAGACCCGCGGCTACCGCCGCGTCGAATGCGTTGCCGCCCTTCTCGAGCATGGCCATCCCGACGGATGAAGCCAGCCAGTGCGTGGAGGCAACCACACCAAAGGTGCCGAGAAGCTCAGGGCGAGTGGTGAACATATTCAGCTGCTCCAAAATTGCGTCGTGTTAGTGAGTCGCGCCATCCCACATGAGCGGGCGTTCCCCTTTTTACCGTCACGCGATGGCCCCGGCACTCCTTGGGCGAATAATCAGCGGCCGCACTTCGATGCGCATCGTTTCTCTCCCGGAGACATGTTGGGGACAGATGATGCCTCAATTCATGGCACCCATCACCCTCCTCCAATCCCCGTAATTCTGGACACCCATCATGTCCAACCGACGTGCTCGCGAACGTTGCCGACCTTCACGGATCGCCGCGGACAACGTGGCCTCCAGAGCGCTATGATCGACACGATTCATCCACGGGCGCAAAATGAAAGCGCAGCGCCCAATTACGGAGGCAGATCATGATCGTGAGAGACTTTGGCGAAATCGAGCGAGAAGCCGCCAATTTGCCGGGCATGGAAGGCGTCGCGACCCAGTCTGCATTCGCCGAGCATGAAGCCCTGCCCGGATTTCTCGTACGGATGTTTACGTTGCAGCCCGGCGGCCACACGGCACTGCACTGGCATCGCCAACAGCACCTGCACTATGTGCTAGCCGGAGAAGGCTACGTCGTCGGCAAAGACGACGAGAAGACCCCGATCCGATCGGGGCAGGTGGTGCTCGTGCCCTCGCTTGATCCGCACATGGTCGTCAACACCTCCGAGGACCAGGAGCTTCGCTTCTTCGATGTCGCTGGGCCGTGTGGATACGATCCGCAACACGACTGAATACCGTTTGAACGGCCCTTGGAGCTCCCGAATTCAGGAGGCTCAAAACTGATTGCCTCAACTCGCGACACCCATCATTCGCTGACTATGTCGCGGGTTCACGCGGATACACGGCGCAACAGGACTGAACGAGTCGACCCATACGACCTGGAAACCCAACTCGAAAGTGCGCGCGACACGCGTCGGCGAGAAGCTCATGCTCCTCAGCGCCACCATGGGTCGTCACCGCCGCACTCGCGAACCTGCAGCGCACCGCCGAGGAAGCGTTAAAGAAACTCACCTGACCTAAGGTGCTCTCGGTCGCTGGCGATCGGTGCCTGATGATGGCGAAAGTGAGCCATCACGAAGCAGAAAGAACGCCAGCGTCACGGCGAGCTGGCGCGCGTCTCCATCGCCTCTTCCTGCTGCCTGAACTGCTCCTCGTAGAGCGTCGCGTAGAGGCCACGGTTGGAGATGAGCTGCCGATGCGTGCCGCTCTCGACGATTCGCCCTGCGTCCACCGTGAAGATCGTGTCCGCCGCAAGAATGGTGGACAGCCGGTGCGCGATGACAAACGAGGTTCGCCCGGTCACCAGCGAATCCAGAGACGACTGGATCAGTCGCTCGGAGCGCGTGTCCAGCGACGAGGTGGCTTCATCGAGAATCAGGATCTCAGGGTTTTTCAGAATGAGCCGCGCGATGGCGAGGCGCTGTTTCTCGCCGCCGGAGAGACGATATCCGCGCTCGCCGACCACCGTGCGATAACCCCTGGGCATCGACTCGATCACATCGTGGATGTTGGCGGCGCGACAGGCCTCTATCAGCTCATCGTCACTGGCGCTGGGGCGTGCGTAGCGAAGGTTGTCCGCTACCGTCGTGTGAAACAGGTTCGTCTCTTGCGTGACCATGCCGATGTGCTTGCCGAGCGAGGCGAGTGTGACATCGCGCAGATCGTGGCCGTCGATGGTGATGCGTCCCTTCGTTGGGTCGTACAACCGCATGAGCAGGTAGGCGAGGGAAGTCTTTCCCGCGCCGCTCGGTCCCACCAGCGCGACCATGTC
>JAPULC010000138.1 GCA_027295305.1 Gammaproteobacteria bacterium | reverse complement strand
CCCAATGGCCAATCAACAGATGAGATTAGTTCTTGACGGCAAGTGCGAGAATCGTCGCTCCGCGCACCCGAATTCGATCGTTCTCCTTGAGGGCTCGCAGTCGTTCGAACACGTCGGACTTCAGCGCGGCTAGGATTTCCGGCTCCAAGATCTCTAGTGCAGAACGGCGCACGTGGGACCATTGCCAGTCCCACCATTGCTCCTCGTCATCGAAGAAGAACTCTTTTTCCTCGCGCACGATGCTGATCTCCGCGAATCCCACGCTGTGCAGTCCCTTCCGCAGGCCCCCCAGAGTGGTGACGTCGACAGTAAGCTGATCGGTGCGCGCCAGATGATCTTGAAGCGCGGTATCCAGACTACGTCCTTCCTCGTCGCGACGTTTGACGGCAGCGGACTCGCTCAGGTGCGTCCTGAACACTTCGCGAAGCCTCCAGGATGGGTCGACGCCAGAGGCCCCACCTGAAGGGATCAACGCCACGCGACCCGAAGATGCAAGCACTCGATACATTTCCTCCAGAGCGCGAACGGGTTGCGGGCAGAGAAAGAGCACGTTGCTCGAGAGGACGAAATCGAATGACGCATCCGCAAACCCGAGGGCCTCCGCGTCCATCCGGCAAACAGCGGCATTGGTGATCTCCCGTTCTCTGAGATCCGCAGACAGGAGCTCTGCCATCGACGCCACGAGATCCACCCCCGCGACGAACCCTTCGGCACCCACGCGTTCGAGCGCGGGGAATACTTCCGCACCCCTGCCGGAACCGACGACGAGCACGTGCGCGCCCGGGCCGATCTCTGCAAACTCGACGAGTCGCCGGGCCCATTGGGTAAATGCACGGGGACCGATCTGGTCGAAGATCGACGATGCCCGGTCATAGATGCCGGCGACCCTCTTCTTGTAGCGCCTGACGGGGTCCGAATCGGCCATTCGAGCCTTCCCCCCAATCGTTCGTGTGAGTGGAAGATCCCTTCGCTACAAAACGAGCTCCGCCATCAGCTTCAACGCTTCGGGCTGCGCGCCACCCATAAGCATCGAGCCGACATGTCCCTTGTTGCCCGCTTCCGTCCAACGTTGCACGCGGTCGCGGATCCGATCGGCTGGGCCCAGGAGATGACACGCGTCGACGAGCTCGTCGGGCACCGCAGCCATCGCCTCATCCCTGCGACCGGAGAGATAGAGATCCTGAATCTTCAACGCGGCCTCCTCGAAGCCGAGCCGCTTGGCGTAATCGTTGTAGAAGTTCTTCTCCCGCGCCCCCATGCCCCCGATGTAGAGGGACATATTGCCCTTGACCGGCACCATGCATTGCTTCACGTCGTCGCCGATGATCACGGTCACGAACGGCGCGATGTCGAAATCCGCCAGACTCTTCCCATTGCCCGCCTTGGCAAGCCCCTTGTTGATGGGCTCCTCGAACACCTGATACTGCTCCGGATCCATCCAGATGGGGAAGAACCCGTCCGCCACCTCGGCAGCCGCCTCGACGCCGCGAGGCGTGATCGACGCCGCGTAGATGGGAATTTCCTCAGCGCAGTGCAGGATGCTCTTGAGCGGCCTGCCGAGACCCGTAGCTCCCGGGCCGTTATAAGGAATCTGATATTGCTTCCCGTCGAAGGTGAGCACACCTTCGCGCGCGAAAATCTGCTTCATGATCTGGACGTACTCCTTGAGACCCGTGACGGGACGGCCATAGGGAACGCCATGCCAACCTTCCACCACCTGTGGCCCGGAGGCCCCGAGCCCAACGATAAAGCGCTCGCCGGAGAGCTGCGCGAGGGTCATGGCGGTCATCGCGGCCATGGTCGGCGTGCGGGCCGGCATCTGCATGATGGCGGTACCCACCTTGATCTTCTCGGTCCTGGCGAGGATCCACGCCGCGGGGGTGATCGCATCCGAGCCGTACGCTTCGGAAGTCCACACCGAGTCGAATCCGAGGCTTTCCGCCATCTCGATGGTATCCATGGGCATGTTCATCTTGCGGCCGGAATAACCGGCGAGGAGACCGAGCTTCATGGCATGAGACCTCTGCATCAGGGAAGGCGATCGAGTATATGGGCAGAGCAGCGAGGAGTGGAAGTCGCGCACCGAGAGTGGCATCGTAACGGGCCCTATACGCAAGGAAGAACGAGCAGTGCCAAAAAGATCGCGTCAGGCCAAGCGGGTCCAACGCGTTCGCTGGTGGACCCTGGGCGGCGCAGGAGCGCTCGTGGCGGTGGTGGCCGCGATTGGCCTTTATTCCGCATTCGACGTGACACCCGGCGAGTATCGCGAGGGCGAACATTACCTCTCGCTCGTGGGAGGCGAGAGCGACGCCGATGGCCCCATCGTCATCACGGAGTTCTTCTCCTACGGCTGCGTTCACTGTCGAAACTTCGATCCCCAGATCGAGGCCTGGAAGACCGACCTCCCCGAAGGCGCGGAGCTCGCGAGATCACCCGTGTCGTTCAACGCCATCTGGCGCATGTACGCAAAGATGTACTACATGGCCGAGGAGCTCGACGTGATGGATCGAGTCCACGATCGTCTGTTCGCGGACATTCACGATCGCAACCGCACGATTACGAGCGAAGAGCAGATCCGGAAATTCTTCGTCGGCGTAGGGGTGGCGGAAAATCGAGTGGCGCGCAGCATGCGCTCGCCGGCGGTGGCGAGAAAGGTCAGCAGCGCCGAAGCGCTTGCTCGCGCTGTCGGCGTACGCTCCGTACCCACGCTCATGATCGGAACGAAATACATCATCCCCGTGGGCGACGTCGGTCGCCTGAAGTCACTGGCGATCGCCGATCACCTGATCGAGAAGGAAATGTCCGCACGCGAAAGCCCCGAGTCGCAATCGCCCGAGGCGTCCGAGGCCGATACGACGGAGTGAATCCATTACCCCGTTGGACGCAGATTGGACATTACACCGGTGCGGCGTCCTGCTAGCTTGGCCAGGACGTTCCACGCGAGGGAATCAGCGTGCCGCTTCCCATCCACACCCCTGAGGCGCGTTCGCGTCTCCCGATTCGCAGCAAGCCCTACTTCCAGCCCCTGAGAAAGGGACTGCACCTGGGTTATCGCAAGAACAAGGGACCCAGCCGATGGGTGGTGCGATGGCGCACGCAAGCGGGTTATCGCATGCGCACCGTGGGCGAGGTGATCCCCGATGATCCCGGCGCGTCGAGCGTCGAGCGGGTCCGGAGTTTCGAAGCGATGGCGAGGAGCGTAATGGAGAAGAAGGGAAACAAGGGGATCTACCACTGCTCGTTCTGCGGCAAGAGTTCCAAAGTGGTCGAGAAGCTGGTAGCGGGGCCGAACGTCTACATCTGCAACGAGTGCGTGACGCTCTGCAACTATTACATGGAGTCTGCTCACAAAGACGGGCACAAGCTTTTACTGGATGACCAGGGCAAGGCAGTGCTCGATGCCGATGGCAACCCCCAATTCGTACCCGTTGAAGACAGCGAGAGCGATTGAGCGTTCTGAACTGATACTCGATTTGCGCGGAACCATCCAGGCTGGCATCCCCAGAGCCAGGCGAGATTGCCTGCCTAAGACAGAATCCGAAGCTGAAGCCCAGGATACAAGCGCGCTTCAGAGCAATGACGGTTCCTGAGGATTGTAGGGGCAGATCTTGACGATCTGTTCAAGTAAAATGCGGCCCCCGGGCGAGCAGAACCGAGGGCTTCTGATAGATTTGACTGATGCAGCGAAGAGATAGAAAAACCGCACGTGTGCTCCTCTTGGGGCTCGCGTTGCTTGGCGGCACACTCCAGGCCCAGACCATCTATCTGTGCGACATGATGGATGCTCCGGCACAACACGAATGCTGCTGCGACGATCATCGGATGTACGCGAGGCAGGACTGCCACGATGCCATCGAGCGGACCAGCGGGCCGTGCTGCGAGCAAGCCGTCGAGCTCAGCTTCAATCAAGATTCCGAACACCCGATCAAGGCGCCGAATTCTGCTGAAATGCGGTCGGATGTAGACCCACCGTCGTTCGTCCATCCCGCCTTCGATCGTTGGCTGAAACCCAACGTAATCGCCATCCTGGCGGGATATGCAATGGCAGACCCCGCCCACCATCCTGACGCTGACACCTATCTGATCACTCGGCGTCTTCGCATCTAGAAAGCCACCACCTTGTCTACGGCCGTCGCGTCATCGCGGGCCGTGACGATTGTTCCGTCGTTTTCGTTATGAACGTAACAGAGGTGGCAACGTGGATACCTTCCCTCACTTACTAACTGCGTGCTGCGTGATGCTTGTGGCACCCGCGTGGAGCACCGCCGAGCAACCGCGGCCTTCGACGTTCGGCCTTGGTGACCCGATGACGCCAGCGGCTCTCGTGGGTGCGGTTCTCGAGCACAACGCGGGTCTCGGTGCGCATTCGGCCGCGGCCGACGCCGCTCGATATCGCATTGAGGTTGCGCGAGCTCTCGATGACCCGACGCTCAGCTACGCGTTTGCTCCACGCACGTTCGGCCGGGAAGGGCAGGGGCTTAATCAGCGCATTGAGCTCGGGCAATCAATTCCGTGGCCGGGAACCTTGGGGGCACGGGAAAGCGTTGCCCGCCGCCAGACTCTCGCAGCCGAACAGGACGTTCAGGCAATGCGCCTGGAGTTCGAGTTTCTCGCGAGAGCCGCGTATGCCGAATGGTATTTCGTTGATCGGACGCTGGAGATCCATCAGTCGAGGCATGATCTTCTGGTGGAACTACGGGCGATCGCCGAGTCGCGCTATGCGGCTGGGCTTGCGTTGCAGCAGGACGCTTTGCAGTCCGAGGTCGAACTTGCGCGCCTTCAGCGCCACGGATTCGAGCTGAATCGCCTCCAACAATCGGCCCGCGCGCACATCAACTCCCTGCTCAATCAGCACCCGAACACGCGGCTGCCGAATGCCGTCGACATCGCGTTTTCGACCCGGGTTCCACCACTCGCTGATCTCGAATACCACGCGCTCGAACATCATCCGGAGATGAAACGACTGGAGGCGCAGCTTGCGGCAGAGTCGGCCAACGTCATCCTCGCAGAGAAGGCCTTCCTACCCGATCTCCGCGTGACGGCGAGCTACAACAGTTTGTGGGACGAGGCGGATAAACGACCGATGGTAGGGCTCGCCATCAACGTGCCGTTGGATCGGCGCAAGCGTAAAGCGGCGTTGAGTGGCGCTCGAGCCGACCGCCATCGAGCAGAGTTGCGCCTTGCGGATCGGCGCGTCCGACTGCTCGCGGACGTCGTGCGCGCGCGGGCCGAGGTGACCGAGTCAGTCCAGACGGTCGAGCTCTTTGAGCAGTCTCTGCTGCCGTTGGCTGCGGAATATCTGGATGCGACCGTGGCTGATTATCGCAGCGGCGCGGGCGGCTTCCTTGCCGTGATCGACGCCGAGCATCGTAAGTTTGTCCTCGAAGAGAGCCTGGTACGGCATCGCGCCGATTATTCCACACGCGTTGCGGCATTGGAGAGATGGGCCGGTATTTCACTCGAGAGCGTGCCGCACACGGCAACGGAGGTGCACCGTGACTCCGACTAAGATTCTGACCGGCGTCCTGTTCGCGGTTGCCGTCATTGTGGGTGGCATATATCTCACGGTGATTGAAGAACACGCTGCAGAATCCGCCGAGTCCCGTGCGGTGTTGACGTGGTTTCGGGCCGGGCCGTTTCTGGTAGGCGTGGCAATCGATCCCGCAATCCCGCGCGTGGGTACTCATCAACTGACCGTTGAAGTTCTCGACGCTTCGCGTGCGCCGATTGTCGACGTTGTTGTGGATGCTTACGCCGAGATGGCGGCCATGGGGGCGATGGCGGCGATGCGCGCGCCGCTGGAACTCGAACTGATCGCACCCGGTCAGCTCGAAGGTGTCCTGCAGTTGCCGATGCGCGGCGAATGGCCACTCACGGTCGTGATCCGCAGCCCCACGCACGGCGACGCGAGACTGCAATTCGATCTTGCGACGGACCGGGAAGGACTCCGCATCGCGGCCGGCGCCATGCCAGTCGGCGGCGCATCGGCGACGGCTGGTGCCGACGGCGACGTGATCACCATCGACAACCGCCGTCGCCAGATGATCGGTGTGGAGACCGATGAAGTCACTATGCGTGACCTGGTGCGAACCATCCGCGCGGTGGGCCGGGTGACTTACGACGAACGTCTGCTATCCAACATCACGCTGAAGTTCGACGGCTACATCGGTGAGCTGAACGCGGACTACGTCGGGGCACCCGTGACGAAAGGCCAGGTATTGTTCACGGTCTACAGCCCGGAGCTGTTGGCGGCGCAGCAAGAGTATCTGGAGACACGTAAACGCCTGGTCAGTCGCGGCCCGAACGACAGCTTGGTGAAAGCGGCACGCCAGCGTCTGCAGCTGTGGGATTTGTCACCGAGCGAGATCGAGGCACTGGAACGGCGTGGCGAAACGACAGACTTTGTCGCGTTTCGTGCACCGCGCACGGGGACGCTCGTGGAACGCAACATCGTTTCAGGCAGCGCCGCCAGGCGGGGACAGACGCTGCTCTCAATTGCCGATCTGTCACGTGTCTGGGTCGAAGCGCAAGTCTACGAGGCCGATCTCGCATTGGTGCGCGAAGGAATGTCGGTAACGGTGACGCTTCCCTACTTACCCGATCGACGTTACGTGGCGGAAGTGGAATACGTCTACCCCTATCTCGAAGCGGATAGCCGCACGGGCCGCATCCGTGTGACGCTCGACAACGCCGCAGGCCTGCTCAAGCCCGAGATGTACGCAGAAGTGTTGCTCGACGCGGACCTCGGGCGCCGACTGAGCGTTCCCGAGGAAGCCATCATCGTGGCCGGTGAAAGCCGCGTCGTTTTCGTCGATCTCGGCGGCGGGCGGCTCAGACCGGTGCGGATCAGGACGGGACGGCGCGGGCAGGGTTTCGTCGAGGTGCTCGATGGGCTGGAACTCGGCGATGTGGTGGTCACCTCGGGCAACTTTCTGATTGCCGCAGAAACCCGGCTCAAGACGGGAATCGACCAATGGTAACTGGCGCAGGCCCCCGTACGTCAGGACAGGGCCCTATCGAGAAGCTCATTGCGTATTGCGCCCACAACAAGCTGCTGACATTGATGCTGGTGGCTGCCGCTGCAACGTGGGGTTACCGATCACTCATCAGCGCTCCGCTCGATGCAATTCCCGATCTGTCGGACGTGCAGGTCATCGTTTTTACGAACTGGCCCGGACGAAGTCCCGATATCGTGGAAGATCAGATCACCTATCCACTGACGACGACGCTGCTCGCTGCACCGCAGGTGCGATTCGTGCGTGGCCAGAGCTTCATGGGTCTGTCCTTCGTGTATGTGATCTTCGAGGACGGGACCGATATCTATTGGGCGCGCTCGCGGGTGCTCGAATACCTCAATACCGCCACCGCGAAGCTGCCTGCCGGTGTGCGGCCCACGCTGGGCCCCGATGCTACGGGGGTTGGTTGGGTCTATCAGTACGCGCTCGTGGACAAGAGCGGCAATCAGAGCCTGGCGGATCTGCGCAGCCTCCAGGATTTCTATTTGCGTTACGCGTTGGAGGCGGTCGCAGGCGTCGCCGAGGTGGCGTCCGTGGGGGGATTCGTCAAGGAATACCAGATCAACGTCGATCCCAACAAGCTGGCCAGTTACGGAATTGCGCTGCAACAGGTGGGCAGCGCGGTGCGAAGATCCAACAATGACGTGGGCGGCCGCGTGCTGGAGGTGGCTGGCCACGAGCAGTTCATTCGCGGGCGTGGCTACGTCAAGTCGGTTGCCGACCTCGAAAAGGTCGTGTTGAGCGTAGGTGCGGGCGGTGTGCCGATTCGCGTCCAAGATGTAGCGACGGTGTCTCTCGGACCGGCGTTGCAGCGGGGTCAGGCGGACCTCAACGGAGAAGGCGTCACCGTTGGCGGTATCGTGGTGATGCGCTACGGGGAAAATGCGCTCGCCGTGATCGAGCGGGTCAAGACGCGCATCGAGGAACTCAGATCCACCCTTCCGACGGGTGTGGAGCTGATACCGGTATACGACCGGTCCAAGCTCATCGAACGGGCCATCGAAACACTGCAGACGACGTTGCTCGAAGAGATGGTCATCGTCTCGCTGGTGATCGCGGTGTTTCTGCTTCACGTGCGCTCCGCCTTGGTCGCGATCGTGACACTGCCCATCGCCATCCTCCTGGCGTTCATTCCCATGTTCTATCAGGGTCTAACCGCCAACATCATGTCGCTCGGGGGAATTGCGGTCGCCATCGGCGCGATGGTGGATGCGGCCATCGTCATCATCGACAACGTGCACAGGCGCCTCCAGTCAGAGCATCTCGAGGGCGCGGAACGAACCCGGGTCATCGTCGCGGCAATGCAGGAAGTCGGTCCCAGCATCTTCTTTTCGCTGTTGATCATCACCGTGTCATTTGTCCCCGTATTCGCGTTGGAAGGGACGGAAGGGCGACTGTTCAAACCGTTGGCTTTTACCAAGACCTACTCGATGCGGTTTGCTGCGTTGCTGTCCATCACATTGATCCCGGCGCTGGCCGTGCTTTTGATCAGGGGCCGCATCCGGGGGGATCGAAGTTGGCTGAACCGAGCCCTGGAGGCGGGGTACACGCCGGTCGTGCGTCTGGCCGTGCGATGGCGCTGGTTGGTGCTCATCGCCGCGTTGGTCCTACCTGCCGTCACGGTGCCGATCTATCGCAAGCTGGGTAACGAGTTCATGCCGCCGCTGAACGAAGGCAGCATCTTGTACATGCCAACCACGCTGCCCGGGATCTCGATCGCGGAAGCCACCCGCGTCATGCAGACCATGAATCGTGAGCTCAAGAAATTCCCGGAGGTGGAGCGCGTGTTCGGCAAGGTCGGACGCAGCACCAGCCCGACCGATCCAGCGCCGTTATCGATGATCGAGACCAACATCATGCTCAAGCCGACCAGCGAATGGCGCGCGGGCATGACCTGGGACAAGCTCATCGGGGAGATGGACAGCGCGATGAGCTTTCCCGGCATGCCGAACATCTGGTGGATGCCGATACAGACTCGCACGGAGATGCTTGCGACCGGTATCCGCTCGGCACTGGGAATCAAGGTC
>JAPULC010000137.1 GCA_027295305.1 Gammaproteobacteria bacterium | reverse complement strand
GCCTCCGGCTCCGTGAGTGCGAAGGAACCGATGATCTCGCCGCTGGCGAGCTTCGGCAGGTAGTACGCCTTCTGCTCCTCGGTGCCATCGAGAAGGATGCCTTGAGAGCCGATGCCGTTGTTAGTGCCAATCACCGAGCGGAATGCGGGGGATGTCTTGCCGAGCTCGATCGCCACCTGCATCTCCTCGGCCGCAGTGAGGCCAATACCCCCATACTCCGGCGGAATGGTCAGCCCGAACAGACCGAGATCGCGCATCTCCTGGACGATCTCATCGGGAATCCGATCCTCGCGCCCCACTTGCGACTCGAGGGGCCGCAAGCGCTCGCCGACGAATCGCCTGACGGTGTCCAACAGCTGTTCGAGGGTATCGGGGTCAAGAGACATGCTCTTTGATCTCGTGATTTCAGAAAGGGCGGAAGTTTAACGCGAAATTGAGGCCAGACCAGGTCAGACCCTGTTTGCGTGGGGCGGAAATTGTGCCTGGCACCTTTTTGATTTAGCCTCCTGCGCCTTTCTCAGGGTACCTGCACCAGGGGTTTGACGATGGCAGATCGAGCGGCATTTCAGTGGGACGATCCCTTCTTCCTCGACGAGCAGTTCACCGAGGACGAGCGAATGATTCGCGACACCACGCGCGATTACGCGCAGGAAAAGCTCATGACACGGGTGGTAGAGGCGAACCGTCACGAGCACTTCCACCGCGAAATCATGGATGAGATGGGGTCTTTGGGGATGCTCGGTGCCACGCTGCCCTCGGAGTACGGGTGCGCCGGCGTGAACTATGTGTCTTACGGCCTGATGTCGCGCGAGGTGGAGCGCGTGGATTCCGGATATCGCTCGGCGATGAGCGTGCAATCCTCTCTCGTGATGTATCCGATCTATGCGTATGGAAGCGAAGACCAGAGACAGCGGTATCTGCCGAAGCTCGCGAGCGGCGAGTGGGTAGGCTGTTTCGGGCTCACCGAGCCCGACCACGGCTCGGACCCGGGCAGCATGGTCACCCGGGCGGAATCCATCGATGGCGGCTATCGATTGAACGGCGCGAAGATGTGGATCACGAACTCCCCCATCGCCGATCTGGCGGTGGTCTGGGCGAAGCTCGAAGGGGTCATTCGCGGTTTCGTCGTGGAACGCGAAGGCAGCAAGGGTTTCAGCACTCCGAAGATCGAAGGCAAGATGAGTCTGCGGGCGTCCGTCACGGGCCAGATCGTGCTCGACGACGTCGAGATTCCGGAGGAGAACCTGCTGCCGAACGCGAAGGGTCTCGGCGGTCCCTTCGGCTGTCTCAATCGTGCACGCTTCGGCATTGCCTGGGGCTCCATGGGGGCGGCGGAATTCTGCTGGCACGCTGCGCGCCAGTACACCATGGATCGAAAACAGTTCGGGCGGCCCCTCGCAGCCAATCAGCTGATACAGAAAAAGCTCGCAGACATGCAGACGGAGATTACGCTGGGGCTGCAGGGTTGCTTACGCATGGGCAGGCTGATGGATGAAGAGCGCCTGCCGGTGGAGTGCATCTCGCTGATGAAACGCAACAACTGTGGCAAGGCACTCGACATCGCCCGCATGGCCCGCGACATGCACGGCGCCAACGGAATCTCAGACGAATACCACGTAATTCGCCATGTCATGAACCTCGAGACCGTGAACACCTACGAAGGTACGCACGACATTCACGCGCTGATTCTCGGTCGAGCTCAGACCGGCTTGCAGGCATTTACGGGTGAATAGCACGTCACTCGCCAATGATGGCAAGCTGATATCAGAAAGTGGAAATATATTGAAAGTTGGATTACACGCTTGTAATACCAGTCTCCCTCGGCGCAACTTAATCCCGCTAGAGGGAAGACTTGACGATACATTCCTCTCTTGAGTTTGCGATCGACTCCACTAGTTGCCGTGAGCCGGCAACGGGACGATGCAGAGCGAGCTGCTTGCCGAGAGTCGCGTGTTGAGAGGAAGGTAACCGAAAAAAGGGACGTCAACTCGCCAAGCATCCCCCTCGGATATTCTTTTCAGAAATCGAGGGAGGTCATCAGTGATCAAAGTTCTCGTCGTCGACGACCATGAGCTGGTTCGCGCGGGGCTCGTGCGCATGCTCGCGGATATCAAGGGGATCGAGGTTACGGGCCAGGCCGATAGCGGTGAGCAGGCTCTCGAGCTCATTCGCGAGCGACCAACCGATATCGTTCTGATGGACGTGCGCATGCCGGGCATGGGTGGATTAGAGGCCACTCGCCGTGCACTTCGCATCGATCCGGACATCAAGATCATCGCCGTAACTGTCTGTGATGCAGAGCCGTTTCCTTCGCGACTGCTGGAAGCGGGCGCTCAGGGATATGTGACCAAGGGAGCCAACGTGCGCGAGATGGTGAGCGCGATTCGAAAGGTCCATGTGGGTCAGCGATATCTCAGTGCCGACGTGGCTCAGCAGCTTGCGCTGAAGCCGTACCAGCCGGAGCAGCGCTCGCCGTTCGACATGCTGTCGAGCCGCGAGATGCAGATATCGATGATGGTGGTGAACTGTTTCAAGGTGCAGGACATCTCGACCACGCTGCATCTCAGTCCGAAGACCGTGAACAGCTATCGGTATCGGATCTTCGACAAGCTGAACCTCTCGAGCGACGTCGAGCTGGCTCTGCTTGCAATGAAGCATGGCATGATCGATCCAGCTGCGGGGCAACTGCTCGAAGCGTAGCGAGTGTCGTGTAGTGGCTCATTCCACCTCTTTTCGCAGAACGCCACTATCCGGATGGCAGTCTAATGCGGTGACACGACATTAGTTCTCCCTCGCCTCGTGACCGGGTTCACGCCTGGGTCGAGCCGTGCTTATCACGAGGGCGGCGTGCCGCGTTCAAGGTTGCTGCGTGCGAACCATGCCGCAGGCAATGGGCGTAGCGTGGGTACAATGGTTGCCATGAACGAAGAGAATCAAAATTCCGCGGGAATCGTGATCGAGGAGGACGTCATCGACGATACCCGCTTCAGGGTCGTGTTCCTCAACGACTTCAAGCGCGGGACGCGGATTGCCGAGATTCGCGAGAAGGTCCGGCAGCGCTTCAACCTGAGCGAGGAAGGGGTCGAGCGCATGTTTGCGGGCCGTCCCATCGTGGTGAAGAAAGATGTGGATGCCGAGATCGCGTATCAGTACAAGCTCGCCATCGACGAGACCGGCGCCAACTGCAAGATCGAAGTCATGCCGCAGGTCGAGGACACCGACATTCATGGTCACCTCGAGCGTCGCCGGGAAGAGAGGCGCCTGAAGCGTGATCGACGCGACCGTCTTCGCGGAGAGTCTCTGAGTCCCGACAGGCGGGCGAATGAGCGACGCACCGACTGGCCGCCGGAAGACTGAATCTCTCCCGTCTGAGAAACCACCTCGTAGGAGCGGCATCAGCCGCGATTGGCGCGTGTAGCGGTCAGGCAAGAA
>JAPULC010000136.1 GCA_027295305.1 Gammaproteobacteria bacterium | reverse complement strand
GCTTGGATCGTCTTGGGTAAAGAATTTCCTCAATCCTCGATGACGAATGCTCGCTATCTTCACATTGTGAAGTGTACGGTATAACCGTACATATATCAACGTAAAAACTCGTGGGGCACACAGTCCAGGACTGGGCGGAGCCTACGCATTAGCTGCACACGCTCTCAGAGCGTGCTTGCGTTCTCGAGCAGTGCACGGAGCCCCGCTGTTTTCACCTTGCCGCTGCCGGTGCGCGGAATGCTCTCGAGGCTGAAGAATTTCCGCGGCATGGCATTCGGCGGCAAACGCTTGCGTAATGCCTGAAGGAGCGGCCCCTTTTCGAGCGGGTTCGTACGCGGAACGACGCACGCGCCCGGGACGGTGCCCAGTTTCTCGTCATCGATCGGCACCACGGCGGCGTCGTCGAACAGTCCTGTCTCCATCAGCGCGGCGGCGATGCGATGACCACTCACCTTCTGTCCCGCCACCTTGAAGACATCGTCGGCACGCCCAAGCAGCTGCAGATTGCCGTCGCCGTCATGATGCCCAAGGTCGCCCGTTGCGAAACCGTGAGGACCGGGGGGCGGACACGCGTTGTCCTGCAGATAGCCCGTCATGAGATATTCGCCGCTCGCGAAAACCTCTCCCGATACGCCGGGTGGAAGGACGCGTCCGTTGTCGTCTCGCACGCTCAACGACATGCCACGGATGGGCACGCCCACCGAGCCCGCGAGCGTGGTGCACTGGGATGCCGGCAAGCTGCAGAAGCGACCCCCCACCTCCGTGAGGCCATAGAACACGTGCAGCGATGTGTCGGGAAAGCGTGTGGTCAGTTGTCGAACCACGTGCTCCGGCATGTGGTCCCCCGATGACATCCACCACCTGAGCGGTTCCGACGGATCCAGGCCTTCGCCGAGCCATCGCACCTGGATGGGGGCACCGCCAAAGGCGGTGGCGCCGTAGCGCCGTGTGCAGCTTACGAGCTCGTGAGGAAAGCACTTGTCCTCCACTGCAATCAGCGTTGCATTGGAGACGATGGTTGCCAGGAAATGACAGATCGAGCTGGTGAAGTGAAAGGGTGTGTTGACCAGCAGTCTGTCGTCTGCACGAATGGGTAACGCCGCCACCGCCGCAGCGGCATTGCCGAACACGGAGTGGCGGGACAGCACGACGCCTTTCGGCTCTCCCGATGATCCGCTCGTGAAGAGGATCACCGCCGTGTCGTCAGGGATTCTCGTGTCCTGACGCGCAGTTCCGCAATCGCGTAATTCGTCGTCGATCAGCACCGTGGGGCGTGCCACCGAATGCAGGTGCTCGGCACCATCGGGCGGATAGGGCACGGCAACGGCCCCGCGCAGCCACACCGCGACGAGGTCCGAGAGAAAGTCCGGGCCGCGCCCCGTAGCCAAAGCGACCATGGAGCGTGCACCGACCTTCAGTCGCGCAAACTCAGCCGCCCTGGCACGGACTCGCGCGACGAAATCAGCATTCGATACCTTGCCACCGGGACCGTCTATCCGAACCCGTTTGGGGTCCTGCTCCCATTGAGTGAGCTTGCTCTCGAAGTCGATCATCGATTCATCCCCGCTGCCTTCAGTATGGGATCGCAAAGCGCTGCAACGCGGGTCACTGTTCTCTGGTGTGGGAGTGGCTTCAGCCGGGGGCGCCTCAGCCGGGGGCGCCGCAGCCGCGAATCTTTCAACCCGCTAAGGCGATGATTCGCGGCTAAGTAGGCGCCCCCGGCTAAAGCTGCTCCCACGAGGTTTTTCGAGGTCCCCTGAAGCCGCTCCCACACGAGAAGGCTCTGCCAGGTCCGCTTGCGTGGCACAGTCATCGGAAGAGGGCGAGTGGGAGGCCCAGCAGGGACAGCCAGAACGAGCCATAGAGCTTGGCCGCCAGGCCGAAGTCATGAATCTGTGCGAAGGCGTGCCCGGCTGATACGAAGAGAAGGGTGGCGGGGATGCCAAGCGCTCGGCCCCACGTTAGCTGCGCGCGCTCGCGCTGCTTTCGACGGCCGCGATGCCGCTCCCAGAGATTCTGGGCCATGATGGCACCGCCGTGGTGCACCGCCCAGGCAAGCCAGGACAAGCTCAGCGCATGCCACATCCCCACCGCCGCCATCACGGCAAAGGGCGCGATGTAGGGATTGCGCGTGGTGAGCAGCAGCGGGAAGTAGACGTTGCGCATGCACCAGCCCGAGAGGGTCATGTGCCAGCGCCGCCAATAGTCGCGGATGCTGGTGGCCAGCACGGGCCAATCGAAATTCTCGGGGATGCGATAGCCGAGGAGCCGCCCGGCGCCGATGGCGATGTCGGAGTAGGCGGAGAAGTCGATGTAGACGAAGAGAAAGGCCCCACACAGCAGGACCACAACGTCCAATCCGGGGGCGGCGCCCGCGGACACCACCTCATCGAGCAATCCGCCTGCGGCAAAGAGCGGTGCGTAGAGCAGCATGTCGGCGATCACGAATTTCTTCACGAGCCCGAGGCACATTCGGGCAATGCCGTAGCTTCGATCCTCAGTCGTGATGCGCTCGAGCCGTCCGTCGATGAATCCAGGCAGCGTGTGGATGGGCCCCGCAGGCAGAGTCGCCGGAAACAGCACGTAGCATAGGTACTCGCGCAGGGACACGTCTTTGCCCTCACCACGAAACCAGCGCATCTGCGTATCGATGAGTCGAATCAGGAAATAGGAAAGCCCCAACGGCAGCGCGAGGGGGAAGCCGCCGGGAGTGGCGAACAGTGACACGAGTGCCGGTGCGCCATACTTGAACCCGAGCAGAATGGCGATGGCGGCGGCAATCCCCGACCACAAAATCAGCCGACTTCCCTGTCCGCGTCTGCCGAGGTAGTGGCTCACCCCCAGAAACGTCGCAAGCAGTCCACTGAACAGAGGTTGCAGCCAGAAGAGAAGCGCGCCCGCGCTCCCCACGAGCAACCACTGGGTCAGCACGCGGCGGCCATGAAGCAACTGGACCGCAATGACGAGAAGCACAAATCCGATCCCGGCAAACCACCACGCCTCGTGATCCAGGGGAGTCGTTGTGCGCTGCTTGACGACGCGTATAGCGTCCAGCTGAAAGTTGATGGTCTTGAGCGCTGAGGCATGGCTCGCCACTGCAACCACGTTCACCTCGCGTCCCTGCGTCACGACGATGAGTTGGCAGCGCCCGTTTATGCACTTCGGCGTCGCCGGTGCGGCTTCGACGTAGAAACGCGCCGACGGACTGGCCTTGAAGCTCAGATTGAGGCGCTGCTCTTTCGAAAGCGCAGGCCGAACCAGAAGCGACACCTCAGAGCCCTGCACGAATGCAGTCGCCTCGGCACGAGGCGTGCCATCGACCGCCAGCTCAACGCGTGGCGCCGACGACTCGGGCATGAACGCGAGCAACAAGGCGATGGCGGCAAACAGACCGGCGGCGAAAAGCGAATGGCGCATCGGCGTCTCGGTGGTGATGTGTTGAGACTCAGTGTCGCGTGGCGATCATGCGGGCCATGCTTGCGACCGTGTCCACGTCCTCCACTGCCACTTCGAGGGCCGAGAGCTCGAAGCCGAACTCCTCCTCGATGAAGCAGATGAGGCCCACGAAGTCCATGGAGTCGAGCAGCCCATCGACGAAGATCGATTCGTGGTCGTCGAGGGAACCTTCGAGACCCACTTCGGAAATGAGGTAGTTGCGCAGCGTGGTGCGGATCTGAACGTCATCCACCGGTCATTCCCCGTTTCTGCAAATGCTCATGAATCATCGACAGCAGAATCGCGCTGTACTTTTCCTTGCCCGAGCGCAACAGATGCATCGAGTCACGGAAGTCGTGCGCTTCGAACTCGGGACGAAACCGCAGATCCACATAGCGTG
>JAPULC010000135.1 GCA_027295305.1 Gammaproteobacteria bacterium | reverse complement strand
CCAAGTTCGACATCCTTCAAGTTCCGCGTAGCGATGAAGAGGAGTGGGTGCCGGAGGTTTCTCGGGCGGGCGTAGCGGGTGCAGCGTACAGGGACGTGCAAGCTGTGCCCGGTCCGCCAGCGAGGAGGGCAAGGATGCCCGACGAGCGGCAGCACGGGGAACCTCCGGCACCCGCTCCGTGCGAAGATCTTTACTTCGGCCTAACGCGTTCTGATTTTGCTAGCCCGCGGCTGGAAAGGGTGGGAGCTTCTTGCGGACAAGTCGATTTTCCAGCTCTACGTACCGCGGGAGGCCGCCGTGATATACGGGATAGGCCTCCCCCTGTATCAGCGGCTCCAGATATTCCCGCGCCTTTGCCGTGATTCCGTAGCCGTCACGAGTGATGAAGCCTCGCGGCATGCTCTTCTCGACGTTCGCCACCTTCGAGAGCGGCACCTCACCGATGGTCCAGCGATAAGGCTTCGAGGACTTGCGTACGATGATAGGCATCACCGCGCTCTTTCCCGCAAGAGCGAACTCGACGGCGGCCTTTCCAACCGCGTAGGCCTGCTCCACATCCGTGGCTGAGGCGATGTGGCGCGCCGACCGCTGGAGGTAGTCGGCGACCGCCCAATGGTATTTGTAACCGAGCTCGGTAGAGATCATCGACGCGAGGGTGGGTGCAACGCCGCCCAGCTGAATGTGGCCGAAGGCATCGGTGGTGCCCGCATCGGCGAGAAACGTCCCGTCGGCATAGCGAGCACCTTCGGAGACGACGATGACGCAGTAGCCCTGCTTGTCGACGGTGCGCGACACCTTGCCAAGGAAATCCTTCCTGTCGAACGGAATCTCCGGGAACAGGATGATGTGCGGCGGACCCGATGGTGTCTCTTTCGCGAGTCCTCCCGACGCGGCGATCCAACCTGCATGGCGACCCATCACTTCCATGATGAAAACCTTCGTGCTCGACTCGCACATCGACGCGACATCGAGTGCCGCTTCACGCACCGATACCGCCACGTATTTGGCGACCGACCCGAACCCGGGACAGCTGTCGGTGAAGGGCAAGTCGTTGTCCACTGTCTTGGGGATGCCGATGCTGATAACGGGATAGTTGAGGCGCGATCCGATCTGAGAGATCTTGTGCGCAGTATCCTGCGAGTCGCCGCCGCCGTTATAAAAGAAGTAGCCGATGTCATGCGCGCGGAACACGTCGATCAAGCGCACGTATTCCGAGAGGTCGCGGTCGGGATTCGCAAGCCGGTAGCGACACGAGCCGAAGGCGCCTCCCGGGGTCGAACGTAATCCTGCTATTGCCTGGCGAGACTCGCGACTCGTATCGATGAGCTCCTCGCGCAGCGCGCCTATGATCCCGTTGCGACCCGCGAACACTTTGCCCATCTTGCGACTCGACCTTGCCGTCTCGATGAGTCCGCAGGCAGTGGCATTGATGACCGCGGTCACGCCCCCCGATTGCGCATAGAACGCGTTGCGCTTCGCCATGAGTGTCGTCGACTCCCCAGTTTCATGCGTCATGCGCGCAATCATACGGTGTGTTTGTGGGTGGCTCACCTTTCTATGTCACAATAGCTTTCGCTCCATATTTCATGGCCGAGGGAGTCGTGTGGGCTAACGCGCTGGTATCGATGTTCACCATGTTCTGGAACCTGTGCCTTCTGCGCACGGGGCCGGAGCGTATGCCGACGGCCCCGGCTTTCATTGCCACCGTTCTGGCTTTGGACGTGGCGCTCGACGTCGCAGCGCTCGTACCCCTGAGCGGTGTCTCAGTGGCCGCGATCAGCGCGATCTTCGCCACCATAGCGACGATTGCTGCGGTCACATTTGGCATGCTCTCGCTCAAGGGGTTTCAGGCGCGATTCGCCGCCACGTTCGTCGCCATCATAGGGAGCGATATGATCATCACCCTCGTGCAGCTCGCCTTGCTTCCCATTGTGCTCGTGCTCGGTCAGGCGGCTCTCGGAGTGTTGCTCTTCGCATCGCTCCTCTGGGCCCTCGCCGTGATCGGGTTCATCTTCCAGCGGACGCTGGAGGTGGGCCGGGGGATCGGCATAGCGCTCGGCATTCTCCTGATACTGGTGGCTGCATTCATAGGCATTCAGGTGAATCCGCCACCAGCAGCTTGAGCATGCATATCTATTTTCTCGGCATTGGCGGCACCCTGATGGGTAACCTTGCGCTTCTCGCCCAAGAGGCGGGACACGAGGTCAATGGCTGCGACGACGAGCTCTACCCGCCCATGAGCGAGGTACTCGCCAACGCCGGAATCGAGGCCAAGGTGGGTTGGGACCGCGAGTCGATGCGCCCGCATCCGGACCTCGTGGTCATTGGCAACGCCGGGCTCCCGCGGGGTAACCCCGCCGTGGAATACGTTCTCGACGCCGGCATCCCCTACACCTCGGGTGCCCAGTTTCTCGGCGACACCATCCTGGTCGGGCGCTGGGTGATCGGCATCGCGGGAACCCACGGCAAAACCACCAGCACCAGCATGGTGGCCTGGATTCTGGAACATGCCGGATGCGAGCCGGGGTTTCTCATTGGGGGCGTGCCGAAGAACCTCGACACCTCGGCGCGCCTCGGCAAATCGGACTTCTTCGTGGTGGAGGCCGACGAATACGATACCTCTTATTTCGACCGACGCGCCAAGTTCGTCCACTACCGGCCGCGAACGTTGATCTTCAACAACCTCGAGTACGATCATGCCGACATCTTTCCCGACCTTGCCGCCATTCAGACGCAATTCCACCATCTGCTTCGCGCTGTTCCGGCCAACGGTCTGATCGTCACACCTCAGTCCGACGACCACGTGCACGCCGTGCTGCGCCAGGGTTGCTGGACGCCCATCGAGCGCTTTGCCAACACCGATACCCCGCGTAATCGGGGCCTACCCATGAGCATGGACAACGGTCATCTCTGGCATGCAAGTAACATCGCCGGCGACCAGAGCGAGTTCGACGTTTGCCTCGACGAGGCGGCGCAGGGCCGCGTTTGCTGGTCCCTCATGGGCCGGCACAACATCACCAATGCCCTTGGGGCCATTGCAGCTGCAAGACACGCGGGGGTGCCCGCAGCGACATCCATCGAAGCGCTCTCGGCCTTCCAAGGCGTAAAACGCCGCCTCGAGCTCCTGGCTGACGTGCGCGGCGTGTGCATCTACGACGACTTTGCCCATCATCCCACCGCGATTCGAGCGACGCTCCAAGCGGTGCGTGATCGCGTGGGTGGCGACGAGATCGTCGCCGTCATCGAGCCACGCTCGCACACCATGCGCTTGGGAACGCTGCGCGACGAGTTGGTGACCTGTTGCGCGGCTGCCGATTCCGCCATCTGGTATCGCCCCGAGACACTGAAGTGGGACATAACCGACATCAGGCGCCGAAGCGTCGTGCCCGCCACCGTCGAACAGGACCTCGAGCGCCTGATCCGGCGAATTGCGACGGCGCCACCGCCGATTCACGGCAAGCGCCACATCGTCATCATGAGCAACGGCAGCTTCGGAGGCATTCACGGGAAGCTCATCGCAGCGCTGAAGGAGGAAGCAGCGTGACGACTGAGCGCTTCGCGACTCCGCGCGCGTGCCGACAGAACACTGACTACCTGACACAGGGGGAGAGGATCACCATGAAATCCATCGCAGCTCTGATTGCGACGCTGCTGCTTTCCATCGCCGCCTTCGCCGCGGAGAGCTGGTACCCATCCAGGTACGGAGCGGACGACACACTCGGTGCCGTGAACAACTTATCCGCCGCAAAGGTGCTCGAGGCCGTGCGTCTGATCAAGGAGGGAAAAACGTACTCCCTCGGCGTTCCCACCGGCCCCGACACTCCCGCCTGGGGATCGCGGAGCTACGGCGCAATCATTCAACGGCTGGATGAAGGCAACGGCCTGCCGCCGGGGAAAAACCGCGTCACGGGACATGATGACTTCCTGCACGTCTGGTTGGGCATTGGAAGTCAGATCGACGGCCTCGGTCACATCGGCATCGACCACGTCTACTACAACGGGGTCCCGGGCAGCGACTTTCTGACCGCAACGGCGCTCACCAAGTTCAGCACCCACGAGTTGCCGCCCATCGTGACCCGCGGGGTGCTCCTCGACATGAGAAAACACCTGGGTCAAAACCCCGTAGCGGCGGGCACCGCATTCAACCGTGCGGAAATCGATGCCGCCGCGAAGGCCCAAGGCGTCAGCATCGGCCACGGTGACGTGGTGCTGTTCTACACCGGCTGGCTGGCGTTGGCGGACACGGATCCAGCGAGATTCATTGCCTCGGAACCCGGACTTGGCATCGACGGCGCCAGATATCTCGCCGGGCTCGGCGTGGTGGCCGTCGGCTCGGACACCTGGGCATTGGAAGCTCAGCCGGCCGAGGACCCCCAGCTCGTCTTTCCCGTTCACCAGGAGCTGTTGACGAAAAACGGGGTGTACATCCTCGAGAACATGGACACGGCTGCCCTTGCCGCGGACGCGGGTTACGAGTTCATGTTCGTGCTCGGACAGCCGAAATTCGTGGGCACCGTGCAGGCCGTCATCAACCCCATTGCCATCCGTTGAGCGCGCGCATGCTGTTGCTCGATGCCGACAACCCAGGTGAGCTGGAAGACTATCTGAAGGCCAACGGCTGGCTCGATTCTCCTCTCGAGGAGGTGGAGCGCGCAGGCGAAGGCAACATGAACCTGGTGCTGCGCGTACGCACCGTCGCGGGCGGCGCGATCGGATCCGCGGGAAGCAGCGCAGTCGGCGCTGCAGACAGCGTCATAGTCGCTGCAGGAAGCAGCGTCATAGTCGCCGCCGGAGGCAGCGTCATAGTCAAGCAATCGAGAGATTGGGTCGAGAAGTACCCGGACATCGCGGCGCCGGGAGATCGGATCTGCGTGGAAGCGGCGTTTTATTCCGCGGTAGCGAAACACCGCGATCTTGCTTCGCGCATGCCGAGGCTATTGGCCTTCGACGAAGACAATCGCGTGGCGCTCCTGGAGGACCTCGGCGAGGCGGCGGACTTCACCGATGTGTATCACACTGCCCGGATCGAAGATTCCGTCATGAACGACTTGTGGGATTGGCTCTCGGCGCTGCACGCGCTTCGACTCGACACCCGAGCCATGCCGCTGCTGGAGAACCGCGCCATGCGCGAGCTCAACCATGCGCACATCTTCGACATTCCCCTTCAACACGACAACGGCCTGGATCTCGACGCCATCACCCCCGGGCTTGCAGAGCGTGCGGCTGCACTGCAAGCCGACGACGCGTACTGCGCTCGAGTTCGAGCATACGGCGCACGTTATCTGGACAACGGCACGACACTCCTGCACGGAGACTACTATCCAGGAAGCTGGCTCAAGCATCCCGACGGGGTGAAGATCATCGATCCGGAGTTCGGTTTCTTCGGTCCAGCGGAATTCGATTGCGGCGTCTTCATCGCGCACTTGCATCTCGCCGGTTTCGCACTCGAGGCGGTGGACGCGGCGGCACGCCACTATCGCCCCCCCGATGATTTCAGCGAAGACGACGCCCGCGTGTATGCAGGGATCGAAATCATGCGCAGGCTGATCGGTGTCGCGCAGCTGCCTCTTTCGGCGCATCTCGCTCGCAAGAGCCAGCTGCTCGAGCTCTCGCGCGAGCTCGTGCTGAAGGATCAATGACTCGATGATTTCCCTCATCATCGACACAGATCCGGCGCTGGGTCTGATTCACGAAGGTCGGCCGCGCGACATCGACGACGGCTTTGCCATCGTGGAGGCCATCAACAGCGACGAGATCGACCTGAGAGGCATCACAGTCACGTTCGGAAACGCGCCCCTCGATGCAGCACTTGGGGTTGCCCGAGATCTGATAGCACTCAAGGAAGTTGACGTCCCGGTGCTCGCGGGGGCATCGCAAGCTATGCCCCAACGCGAGGGTGAAGGGGCGTTGACACCTGCCGTCGAGTTTCTCGCCGACACGCTGACAGCGCAGCGTTGTCGCATCGCCGCAATCGGTCCGCTCACGAACGTCGCAACCCTGATTCAGCATCGTCCCGAGCTCGCGGAACAAGTGGAGGAGGTAGTGATCGTCGCGGGACGCAGCCGCGAGCGTCCCTTTTATCTCGGCGATGTGGGGCCAGTCCGTGATTTCAACTTCGAGTGTGACGTTCGCGCGGCGCAGATTCTGCTGTCCTCGGGGATTCCCGTGGTGCTCGCAGGCTTCGAGCTATCCAGCCAGGTGGTGATCACGCAAGCAGATCTCGAACGGATTCGCGCACGCGGCAGCCCGACGGCGGACTATCTCCATCGTAACTCTCTAGCCTGGTGCAGCCATTGGACTCAACAGTTTCCGCACGATCGTGGATTTCATCCGTGGGACTCCGCCGCCATCGCATGGCTTCTGAGACCGGAGCTCTTCGAGACCGAGTCCCGGGGCTGGAGAATCCGCGACGTGGCGCTCACTCGGGAAGAGCGAGCACGCAATCCGGACGGTTCGCCCGGGAGCGTCGCGTGGCTCGAGTGCGATGTCGGGTTTCCAGGCATCGCGCACACGTACTGCACGGGCTTCAAGGCGGGAAAGGCCACGGAATTCGTGAGGCACGTGATGGACGGCGTCTACTAACATTCCATCGCGGCGCTGGCGTATCATCGATCGTTCTCTATTACCCCGGAGCATTACCCCGGAGCCACCCCGGAGTCGTCATGGCCGAAGATCAAATGGATCCCGACTGGGATACCCCCATCACGCTGCCACTTACACCATCCATGATCGGTCAGGCGATCTTTGCCAATGCACACGAGGTACATACCGGCTGGGAGTCCTGCACCGATCCTGCGCTGGTGGTGAACGAGGTGCTCGCGACCAATGGCAACCGTCACCACTGTCGCATGGCCGAGCAGGAGTATGAGGAAGAAGACGACACGAGCATCGTGTGGCACGACTGGACCGTGGAGCTCAAGCTCGGCGAGATTTATCTCAGTGCCCACTGGCGGGTGCAAGTCAGTGCCTCCGGCGCCGAGTGGGACTGGTGCGTGAACGAGGCCGAGACGGCCTTCTCCCATGCCTGCGTGCTCATGGGCAAGCGTGTCATCAAGGGACTAGTAGTGGTGGAGCCTCACGCGTTGCCGAAGGAGATCCGGCACTGATCGCTCTAAAGCACTTGTGCGATTGACTTCCTATGTGCGGCTTGCGAAAGAACCGCAATCAAGCACGATCGTCATAACGCTTCCCTCTCTTCGAGTGATCCTTTCGCCGCCTGGCGACGGTTGATCTCCTCGACGAATCCCGCAAGCTGTAGGATGTGCGCCGGCTTGCGCGCAGGATATGCAGAAGGAAATGAAGGTGGCGCTCGACTGGGATCATCCGGACCCGTTCACGTTGGACATCACGGTGAAGGCAGCGGACGTGGACGCATTGAAACACACGAACAACGCCGTGTACGTGCACTGGATGGATCTCGTGAACTGGGGACACTCCACCTCACTCGGGGTGGATTTCGATTGCTTTCGTCGAACGCAACGGGCCCTGGTGGTGGCGCACTCGGAACTGAAATATCTCGCGCCTTCCTTCGAAGGCGATGTCCTTCGCCTCGGCACCTGGATCGTGAAATGTGACGGGCGGCTGCGACTCAGGCGCTACACTCAGTTTATACGTATCAGCGATGCCGTCACGCTTCTGCGCGCCACCGTGAATTATGTTTGCGTGGACCTCGAGAGCGGCCGACCGCGGCGCATGCCCGCGGAGTTCATCGAGGCCTATGTGCCGGCGCATTGAGGAGATCGCGTTTGTTGCTTCGTCGACTCGTCTCGACACTCTTGATCGCGTTCATCGCCGCGAACGTCGTCGGCGCCGAAGAGAAGGGTGTGCCGGAAGAGCAGTTCGCCGCGCGGGTGCCGCCCGAATGGAAGGGGGTGTATCAGTACCGGCGCGCCGACATCATGCTCGCCGAGTTTTTACCGGTAGCCGAGAACGTCGCCGATTGGTCAACAATGCTGAGTTACGAGTTCCACGCCGTCGACGTCTGGATGGATCCCATCGAGTTCGTGGACAACTTCGCCGCAAACCAGGCCGAGCTCTGTGAGGGCTTCCGGAACCTCAACATGTCGAGCGGAATGGAGAACGGTTATCCCACATCCGTGCGAATGCTCATCTGCCCGAAGATGCTGGCATCCGGCAAGGGACGCGTGACGTTGCTGAAGGCGATGCGAGGCGACCGCGGTTACTATGTGGCCGCGCTCATGCGACGTGCCGATGAGTTCGAGCCGGAGGAAACGCCGGTGAGTCCCGACGAGATCGCCGCGTGGAGCCAGTTCATGCGCCAGATCATCGTTTGCGTTCCGGGGGACTCCGAGCATCCCTGCCAACCGTCGGATACGTAGATCTCAGAAGCGGTCGGCCGGGAGCTGCATCACGGAATCCGAGCCCGCACCGATGCTCCGCGCGAGGGAATCGATCTTCGGCAGGAGCTTCGCGAAGTAGAACTCGGCGGTTCTCTGCTTCTCATCGCTTGGGCTCGCACCGCCCTCACCTCGACGTTTCTCCACCTCGACGATGCGTACCCAGAGCCAACCAAGGATCACGTGCCCGAAGAGATCCATGTAGTCGACGGCCGAAGCACCCGGGAGCGCAGGATCTTTCTTTGACTTCTTCGAGAGCGTCGCGGTCACCGAGGTAAGCAGATCGATGGCGGCGATCGCTGCGTCTTTCATCGTTCCTTTGACGCCATCCAGATCCGATCGCATCTCATTGCAGAACGCGTCGAGGGAACGCCCGCCATCGCGCAGGACCTTGCGCTCGATCAGATCCATCGACTGTATGCCGTTGGTGCCCTCGTAGATCTGCGCGATGCGCGCGTCGCGCACGTATTGCTCGAGACCCCATTCGCGGACATAGCCGTGACCACCGAGCACCTGCTGCGCGAGAACGCAATTCTCGAAGCCGCGATCGGACAGAAACGCTTTGGCTACCGGGGTCAGAAGCGCAACACGATCCGCTGCTGTTGCGCGCCCGGCTTCGTCGCCGTGGCGAGCGAGATCCAGCTGGCTGCCAACGTACGCCGCAAACGCCCTGCAGGCTTCGTTGTAGGCCTTCTGAGTCAGGAGCATTCGGCGTACATCGGGATGCACGATGATCGGATCGGCGGGGGATTGCGCCCGCTCGGGCCTTTCGCCGGGTGCCCGACCCTGAAGACGCTTCCGCGCGTAATCTCGCGCGTTCTGGTAGGCCACTTCCGCGATACCCAAACCCTGAATTCCGATGGACAGCCGCTCGTAGTTCATCATCGTGAACATGGGGGCGAGACCACGATTTTCCTCACCGATCAGATAGCCTGTCGCGCCGTCATAGTTCATCACCGACGTCGCACTTCCCCGAATCCCCATCTTTTGCTCGATCGATCCGCTCACCACACCGTTGCGCTCACCGAGGGTGCCATCGTCATTGATCAGAAACTTCGGAACCAGAAACAGTGAGATGCCTCGCGAACCGGGCGGTGCATCGGGAAGCTTTGCAAGCACCAGATGAAGAATGTTCTCCGTGAGATCGTGCTCGCCACTGGTGATGAACATCTTGCTGCCGGTAACGGCGAAGGAGCCATCACCGCGTGGCTCGGCTTTCGTGGTAATGATTCCGAGATCCGAGCCTGCCTGGGATTCCGTGAGATCCATCGTCGCAGACCAACGACCTTCGTAGAGTCTCGGCAGACACATGCGCTTGATGTCCTCGCTCGCGTGAGCGGCGAGCAGAATACATGCCCCTGCCGTGAGCGTGGTATACAAGAAGAGCCCGGTGTTGGCAGCGTAGAACATCTCCTCCCACGCCACCGTGAGCATCTTCGGCATCCCTTGGCCGCCATACTCTTGCTCGCCTGCAATACCGAGCCAGCCCCCGCGTGTAAACGCTTCGTAGGCCTGACGAAAACCCGGCGGCGTGTGAACGTGCCCGTCATCCCAACGAGGACCCTCAGCATCCCCGGTCTGATTCAGAGGAAAGAACTCTTGCTCGGCGAGCTTCGCCGCTGCTTCCAGAACCGCGCGCGCAAGCTCGCGGTTCACTCCCGCGAACGGTGCCATGCTGGACCACAACGATTCCGCGTCGAAGAGCTCGAACAACACAAAGTCCAGCTCGTCGGTGGGTGCCTTGTAGCTGGGCATGGCGGACTCCTAGCTAGTTCTTGTCCCGAAATTCGCCTTCCGGGCGAATTTCCTCCAACGCTGCGGCGAAGCAAGTTCGCCTTCATCTTGGTGGTCTCCCACCGCGCTCCCAGGCCCTTGCTTTTTGCTGCGCGCTCTTCCGTAAAAGGCTCCGCAAAAAGCGGTCCTGCCCATCCCTG
>JAPULC010000134.1 GCA_027295305.1 Gammaproteobacteria bacterium | reverse complement strand
GCGGCTTCGACCTCAGCAACAGCGAGCTACCCAAGCGCGACATCAAGTCCGGGGGGCCGCCGAAAGACGGCATCCCGGCGGTCGATCACCCCACATTTCTGAGAGCAGGCGACGCCGCCACGTGGCTCCGCGATGAAGACCGGGTGCTTGGCCCGGTGTTCGGGCGTCACGTGCGCGCCTATCCGATCGCCATCATGAACTATCACGAGATCGTCAACGATCAGTTCGGCGAGCACTATCTGGTCATTACCTACTGCCCGCTCTGTGGCACGGGGATGGCATTCGAATCCGAAGGCCCGGCGGCGTTCGGCGTCTCGGGGCTGCTCTACAACAGCGACGTGTTGCTCTACGACCGGCGCACCGAGTCGCTCTGGTCGCAACTCCTCGGGCGTGCGATCAGCGGTCCGAGGAAGGGTGAGGGGTTGACCATGATTCCCCTGCAGCACACCACCTGGCGAGACTGGTCGAGCCGCCACCCCGAGACCTTCGTGCTGTCCCGGCAGACCGGACACCGTCGTGACTATTCGCAGACGCCCTATGCAGGCTACGAATCGAGTTCCGATATCTACTTCCGCGTGGCGAATCGCAGCCGCAGATATCATCCGAAGGAGTGGGTGGTGGGTCTCGAGATCAACGGCGCCTTCAAGGCGTATCCGTTCTCGGAGCTCTCGGCGGCACAGCTGCCAATTGAGGACGAACTGGGCGGAGCGCCCATTCGGGTTCACTTCGACGCTGACAATGGAAGAGGCTGGGTGAGCGACGCGGAGGGAGCTGAGATTGCGAGCGTGCTTGCGTTCTGGTTCGCGTGGTATGCGTTTCATCCGGAGACGGAAGTCTTCGAGGCGGGCCCGCGCGAAGGCCCGTAACAGCGTGTCATCTCACCGTGGCGTCCGTGACGATGTCCACGATTCGGTAGATCACGAGGCGGCCGCGTTCCACGCGAAGCTCCACCCTGGCCTGAACGTCCACCGCTTCGGTGCGGCCATCCTGATCGGTCATCTGCTCGCGGATGCTAGCCTGCGCTACCGGGTAGCCATTTTCCCATCGCAGCGCCTGGAGGCGCGTGCGCTGCCGATAGCGCCAGGAATCCTCGAATAGATCCAGCAGATACTGTCGAAACGACGCACGCCCCATGGTGCGCCGCACGTTGCCTCGAAAGGTGGTGTTGTTGCGGACGACCGAGATGCTATCGGACATGTAGCGCATCACCTTTTCCGCGTCCTGGGCGGTCATTGCCCGGTCGATGGCCCTGAAGAGGCCATTGACGGCGTCCACGTCCACCACGGCGTGGGCTGGGATCGCGGCCAGAAGCCACAGGCAAGTCGCGAGAACGAGCTTTCTCATGCTTTGAATGGTAGACGAAGGTCGGTGTCAGTAATGTGCGCAGGGTATCAAGATTGGATGCATCCCGTAGCGGCTAAATGCGTCTAACCCATTGTTTATAAATGGGTATATTCAGCCTAGCTCATCGAGCGTGAGCCTGAAGCTCGGCACGAAGACCTGCATGAAGTAGCGCACCTCATCGAGCTCGATGGCGTCGATGCTCTGCATCAGCGAGCGCTCGGCCGCCACGAACTCGTTGTTCCCGGCGCGCCCTTCCTCCAGGCATTTGACGTAGGCGCAGAGCTTGTCCGCGGCCTTGACCAGCTCACGCAGCGTTGCATCCGCCGGGTCGGGGATCAGATAGGCGCGATAGGCATCCTGCAACGACTCGGGCAGCATCCCGAGCAGCCGCTCGGCTGCGCCGAGCTCGATGCTGTGGTAGGCGTCGCGGATCTCGGGGTTGAAGTATTTTACGGGTGCAGGGAGATCACCGGTCAGCACCTCGCTCGCGTCGTGAAAGAGCGCGAGGGAGGCGACGCGTTGGGCGTCCACCTGACCGCCGAACTGCTGGTTTCGGATCGTCGCGAGGGCATGGGCGATGAGCGCAACGCGCAGGGTGTGCTCTTGAATGTTCTCGTCGTGGGTGTTGTGCATGAGCCCCCAACGACGGATGAACTTCATCCTCGAGAGATAAGCGAAGAAGTGGCTCATAGATCACGCGCGACAGGAGGTTAGCCGGGGGCGCCTAGCTGGGAGCGCCTAGCCAGACTGCTGCTTCTTCTGACGGCGCCTCTTCCGATACTTCGGGCGCGAATTCCCCGTGGTTCCGCGAGATATCTTTCCGCGCCGTGTGCGAACGTCACCTTTTCCCATGGACTGTCCTCGTTGGAAGGGGGCGGATGATAACGTTCAGAGTCCCCAGCAGTCGAGATCGTTTGCGAACAGGATGGGGCCCCTGTAGTACGTCTCGATGGCGGCGATGGACAACGACTCGCGCCCCAGGGTCTGATGCATTCGATGGCTGACCAGCAGCATTCGAACGTCGGCGTCGCGCGCGACACGTCCGATCTGTGAGGGACGCGCGTGATGCTCCCGCGCGTCGCCACGGGCGCTCTCGGGGATCGAGTGGTGCACCACGAGCGCGTCAGTCTCATCGGCCAGCTCCACCAAGGTGTTCTTCTGGTTGGAGAAGTCGCCGCTGAAGGTGATGGACTGCTCGCCGATGTTCACTCGCCAGGCAATCGCCGGGATATCGCCATGGTGCACCGGAATCGACGCGAGCCGCAGATTCTGCGTCGCGAATCGCGCCCAGACACGCCGGCCGGTGGAGGGCACGTCCCGCGCGGAGATCCTGAAGCCGCCGCTGGAGTTGTAAGTAAGGAAATCCTGTAGATGGCGAAATGCGCCGTGAGGGCCGATCATGGCATCGACGAATTGCTTCATCGAAGGCATCATCTCGTTGCCGGCAGGTCCGAACACCGGCAGCGCGCGCCGTCGTTCCCCGAAACGTGAACCCTCGACGAATGCCGGAAAGTCCGAGGCATGCTCGGCGCGCAGCTGGGTGTAGACGATGGCTTCGAGATCTTCGATGCGGCCGCCGACGAGGTCGAAGGCCACGGTGCTGCCGGGGCCGGTATTCACCAGAAGGCGCGACTTGCCCTCGATCCAGACGAGGTAGCTCGCAGGGGCGCGTTCGTCGTTGAGTTCGGGGCCCCCAGAACCGAGAATCTGAATCCAGATGCCTTTTTCTCCGCAGAGTTCCCGCGCTTCGCCCGATGATGAAAGCGCGAGTGCGAGCACCATCAGGACAGTCGGGACGATGTCGAAGTGCATGTCGTGGGGCCGGCGCCCGTGAGGGACCATGGCCAGCAATATACCAGTAGTCATGGCGGCGGGTTGCCGTGAGGTGGGATCTGCCTGATCCGTTCGTGATCGACATCCGGGTGGACGATTCCCATATCGATGCCCTCGGCCACGCCAACAACGCGGTGTATCTCTCCTTCTGCGAGCAGGTTGCCTGGACGCACAGCGAAGCGCGCGGCCTCGGCATCACCGAGTATCACACCCTCGATCGCGCGATGGCCGTGCAAACGACGCGGCTGAAGTACCTGCAACCGTCGTTTGCCGGCGACGAGCTCCAGGTCGCGAATTGGATCGTTAAGAGCGATGGACGCCTGCGGGTGACGCGGCGCTACCAGATCAGGCGAAGCCGAGATGACGCG
This sequence comes from Gammaproteobacteria bacterium, assembly GCA_027295305.1. Classification (GTDB taxonomy): domain Bacteria; phylum Pseudomonadota; class Gammaproteobacteria; order Pseudomonadales; family Azotimanducaceae; genus JAPULC01. Next base: position 4,874 of record JAPULC010000134.1, on the reverse strand, counting down.
ACCGTGGTGCGTGGCGAGAGCGAATTCGTCTGCATCGAGATCTCGAGCGGTCGTCCCCGTCGGATGCCGCCGGGTTTCGCGCGCGAGTATGTGGTGGAGAGCAAGGTCGCGAGCGCGCTCTCGGCCGGTGAATTACCGCCGATCTAGCGGTGGGGTTCCCCCGTCTTGTGCATGTCTCTGCGGCGGGCTCGGCGAGCCGGCCGCGGCGTCACGAGCTCGAGAAATCGTTCGGCCATGCGGGGTCCGGCGCCGTCGTCCTCGTGCTTGAAGAACACGAAGCAGTCGTCGACGCGCAGCTCGTGCATGCGGGCGAGCCAATGACCCAGCTCGGCGTCGCTGTAGCTCGGCTTGCGAAGACGGAAATACCCCCACGGTCCGGTCGCGGGAAGCTCCATTGCATTCGGTATGCCTTGGCTCTCCGCGTCGGCGACGCATAGTGCGGCTCCGTTGACCGTCAGGCACTCGAAGACATCGTCCTCGAACCATGAAGCGTGTCGAAATTCGAATGCTGCTCGCACGCCCTCGGGGATCAACGTGAGAAATGCCTCGAGTCGGGGGAGGTCTTTGCGTAGATGAGGCGGCAACTGAAACAGCAGAGCGCCCAACTTCTCGTCGAGGGCCTGCACGCGCTCCATCAGATACGCGGTCGGCTCCTCGGCCTCCTTCAGGCGCTTTCTGTGCGTGATTCGCTGCGAAGCCTTGACCACGAAGCGAAAATTATCGGGGACTGAGTCGCGCCACGTCTCCAGCACGTTCGTTCGCGGCATGCGGTAGAAGGTGTTGTTGATTTCGACGCAGGGCAAGCGCTCGCCGTAGTAGCTGAGCATGTCCTGCTGAGGAAGGCTCTCGGGATAGAAGTTTCCCTTCCACTCCTTGTAGCTGTAACCGCTGGTGCCCACGTACCATGCCATGGCGCCTCTCCGGATAGCGGGCTCCCGACGATAACCTGAACCGACCGGCGAGGAGAAGTCCCTTTTCAGGGTTTGATGGCGAGAATGTCAGTGTGGGCTTTGGCGAGCACCTGCTCGGCAACACCCTTGCGCGCCGTGGTGCCGAGCACGACGAGCTCGGCTTTGATCCGATCCGCTACTGCGTTGACGGCCTTACCGGATTTCCCCGTGGGTGTGTGGAACCTTGATTTCGGAATGTCATAGCGCTCTCTGATAGCGTCGATGCGCGGCCGGGCAAGCTCCACGATGCGAGCCCGATACTTGGCCGCGTCGAATATGTCGAGATCGGTAAGCACCTCGGATAGCTCGACCACGAAGCAGCAGTGAAGCTGCGCGTCCATGATATTCGCGAAGGTTGCGGCAGCATCGAGCACCTTGTCATTGAGGCGTGTGTGCGGGCGATCGCCATGCGCGAGGTCCACCGTAGCGAGAATGCGCGGGCGCTTCGGCCAGCGCACGCGCACGGCGAGCAGAACCGGTACGGGGCACTCTCTCAGCAAATGCCAGTCGCTGGGCGTGTGCACGAGGGTGTGGGTGCGGTGCACGGATTTGATCACGAGATCGTAGTGTTGATGGTGCGCCCGATCGACCACCCAATCGTGAATGTTCTTCTCCCAGATCGGTTCGATGTCGAGATCCAGCGCTCCAGCCCCTTCGTCGCGTATCACCGCTCTGAGGTCCTCGACCCGTTGGCGAAGAAGCTCCTTTTTCATGGCGCGCCGCTGATGGGTGTCGAACACATCGCGCTTTTCGCAGATGGCCGAATACGCGAATCCAACGATGTGAAGATGGGCACCCGTTCGGTTGCCGAGCTCGATCGCACGTTTCACGGCGGTTTGACGATGTTTGGCCTTGTCGGCGACGACCAGGATTCGCTCGATCTTCTTCATATCGTGCAACCTCTGGCGACGAGTCTCGCGTCTCACCGAACAGCCGCATTGACGCCGATCAATGACGCTTGGGCTTGGAAAGGGGGCCGCTAATTCAATAGCATTGGTTTTACGATGTAAACCGCGGTGAATCTTCCTTTGACTGAAGAGCGACAGCCGAGGCCCGACAACGTTCTCGGTGAGGGCGAACAGCAGAAGCTCTGGCGATGCCTGACCCATCAGCGACTGGCGAGGTACGTCTTCTATCGTCAGTTCCCGATCAATCCCTATGTCGTCGGTTTCTTCTGTCCTGCCCGTGGCACCGTGGTGGAGCTCGATGCAACGGGAGACCCCGAGCGCGTGCGCTACGAAACCCAACGCCGCGCCGCAATCGAAGCGCTGGGCTACAAGGTGCTGTGGATCGATCCAGAGGAGCTCACTGCGGCCCCCGAAGAAGTGGTTCGACGGATCATCGAATGTCTCGAGGCAGATGCGAACTGATCACCCGTCGGTGATTCCCGTAAGGGCTTCACTCACGCGCCAGAGCTCTTCCTGATCCATCTCGTTGGTTGCGTGGAGAGAGGGCGGGCGCGGTTTCTGAAACTCGTCGAAATATGCGCCGCTGACATCGACCACTGTGTTTGACTTAGCCAGGTGCAGCGTTGTCTTCGCACCCATCTGCGGCGACATCAGAAAGTGCCTTGCGATGGGAGCCACGGCGCGGAACAGGAAATTGTCTGTTGGGAAGATGTTGGTGCCGACTACTCCCGGGTGGAGACAGTTCACCGTGACGCCGGTTCCTTCGAGGCGACGGGCCAGGGCCAGCGTGAACATCACGTTGGCGAGCTTGGACTTCGCATAGGCCTGCATGGCGCGGTACTTGCGCCGGGCCTGCAGGTCCTCGAAGTCGAGACGCGTGCCACGGTGGGCATTCGACGCAACGTTGACGATGCGTGCCGGCGCGCTTTCGCGCAGGCGATCGAGCAGCAGATTCGTGAGCAGAAACGGACCGAGATGATTCGTGGCGAACGTCGTCTCGAATCCGTCGATCGTCGTTTCTCTGCGGGTGCGCATGAGCCCCGCATTGTTGATGAGCACGTGCAATTCGGAGAACCGGGACAGAAACGTCTCCGCGCAGAGACGTACCGATGCCAGGGACGCCAGATCACACGAGACCGAGTACACCTCCTGGTTTCCGGTCTCTCGTTTGATGTCGCTGACGACCTGATCCGCAAGTGCCAGGTCGCGACACGCCATGACGACGGTGTAGCGCGCCCGCGCTAGCTCTCGCGCCGTGACCAGACCGATGCCGTGGGTGGTTCCGGTGACGAGCACCACCGAGTTCATGAACAGGTTACCGTCTTTGAAAGCCCTGGGATTGTCCGACAACCTCGTCGCTTGGTCCAAGAAAAATACTTCCAGCAGAGCTTGTTGAATCACTCTGATCCTGTTCTAGAGTCAAAGGTACAACGAGCAATACCTCAGCTTGGACTGCTCATCGGAAGCGCTCAGGAACCGCTCATCGGAAGGGGCGGAGCACAACAGGGAAGTCGATCTCGCGTGTCCGTAGTCACTCTTCTCAGACCTCAAATTCAAGGAATCATAGATATGCAGAGGCTTGTTTACCTCTCTGCGTTGCTGGCCGTGGCGTTCCTCTCGGGATGCGGCGGCGGCGGCGGAGGCAGTGGGCCCGGCGCCACCATCAATGGGGTGGCCGCCACGGGTGTTGCCCTCGACGGTGCAGACGTGGAGGTCAGGGACAGCGCAGGAAACATCGTCGACGTGGGCGCTCAGATAACCGGTTTTGACGGTAGCTACAGCGTGACATTGCCGAGTGGTGTGAACCTGCCGGTCCTCATTCGAATCATCCCCACCGTAGGTGACCCGATACGCACCATCGTGGCGGAGCCCGCAGGTGGCGTGTCGGGTGACATCACCGCGAATGTCAATCCGGTAACGGAGCTCGTCTCGCAGGGATTCCTCGGCCCCGACAGCACCACTCCGGCAACCATCGCGGTAGGGCTCGCCGTCGTCACCGACGCCGCGTACAACCAGGCGGGCGACGTTGCCGTCGATCGGCTGTTGGGCGCCGACGTCGACTTCGCTACGTTCTCGACCGATCCTTTCGTCGCCGAGACCGGAGATGCCGCACCTGCATCGCCGGCGGATGCCATCCTCGAGGTGTTGATGGAGCAGGCGCAGGAAGCAGGCCAGCCGCTGGATGACTTTCTGATCGCCGAGGGCCTGGCCGACGCGAGACTGCTGGAAGACGCAGCGTTTCAGGTCGACGTGGTGGTGGAGCTGCGCGAAAACGGCACCCTCGATACCGATCTGCTCTCCGAGCTCGAGAGCATCGGCGCGGTGCCGGCGATAGGCGGTGAGCTGTTCGCCGCGGTCATCGCCACGGTGCCGGGCGTGATCGATCAGGTCACGCTAGGGGCCGCGGATATCGCCGACCCGGCGTTGGTCGACGTCGTCATCGATGCGGCGCTGGACCTCATGGCGAATACCATCGAGGAGCGTTCGGACCGACTGAGCGAGTCGGATACCGACCTTGCAGCCACCATCGCGACGGCCGAGTTCACCAGCGTCGTTGTCTCCATCGTCGATAACACGATCACACCGATCGTGAACGCGGCAGAAGATAGCGGCCAGGCCGCGCTCGCCCCGGATGGGCTGCAGCAAATCGTGGACACGGTGGTGGAGGAGACCGCGACGGTTTTGACCGCGGTGGTCTTCGACGATGCCGACGGAGTGGACGTAACCACCATCGTCACCGACTACATCAACGCGCAGGTCGTGCCGGACACCCCGGCCATCATCGCCGATCAGCTCGACGAGGTGCAGGCCGACCCCACGGTAGCCGACACCCTCGTCACGGACATCGTGGACGCAAGCGATGTCACCACTGATCTCGCTGCAGCCGGTGCACCCGTCGAGACACTGCCCGGACGCTGGAACATCGACACCTGGAACAATTTCACTTGGGGCTGATGCGGTATCAGACCAATTACTAACGGAGTAGATTCGATCATGAAAAGGTATTTTGCACTGA